>CAIUUK010000026.1 GCA_903902315.1 uncultured bacterium
CAGCATTAGATACAGAATATCCAATTATTGTATTTTGATCTGCATGAGTCGTGAGCAATCCAAACAACGAGCCAACAGAAATCAATAAAACCACCAATAAAATTAGACGAATTTTAAAAATATAATTCATTTCTAAATTATACAATAAACACGACTACCTATCAATAATTGCCATGGCAATTATTGATGCTATTTAAAACCGAAATACCCCTTAAACTGGGTATCATCCTTGAATTTACCGACAACTGCTAGGTTCAGATTTTTATTAACAAAAATTTCTTGTGCTAAAGTTTGAATCTGCTCTGCTGTGACAATCTGAATTCTCGCAATTATATCCTCTGGTGTTTCAATCTTCCCTTTCAAAATTTCCTGATAAGCACAGAACTCGCCTCGTGCATCAGATGTTTCCAACTCGAGTAATGTTCTACCCGAAATATTGTCTTTAGCTTTTTTGAGTTCATCTACAGAAACAGGTTCATTTTTCAATCTTTCACATTCTTCCATAATTCCTTTTATAGCTTCATCAACTCTAGAATTATCGACTCCTGCAGATATTTCAAATACTCCATGGTCAATATATGCATCTTGATCAGCACTGACATAATAACAAATACCGAGCTGGTCTCTCATCTTTGAAAAAAGTCTTGAACTCATACCTTTACCCAAAATCGTCGCTAGAACATTTATAGTTGGTGTCCGTGGATCCAATATACCGAAAGTACGTAAACCTATGATGAGATGTGTTTGATCAGTTTCTTTGAAATAAGTTTTTATGGCTGGAGCAGATTGTGATTCTGTCACCAAAAGCTTCGGCTTCTTTTTTTCTAAAGATAAAGTTCCGAATGATCTAGTGACTTGATCAATGATTTTTGCCTCATCAAATGAACCAGCAACAATAACAATTGTGGATTCGGCCACATACTGTGAATTTTTGTACGCAAACAATTGCTCACGAGTAAATGATTTTACATTTTCCTCTGAACCCGTAATAGTCCAACCCACAGGTTGATTTCCATACATAAGTTCCATAAACACATTACCGACAATTCGTTGAGGTAAATCCTTGTACATCCTTATCTCTTCTACCACCACACCTTTTTCCTTTTCAATTTCTTCTTTTTTAAACAAAGGATTCAAATAAATATCAGAGAGGATATCTAAAGCGAAATTTAGTTGATGAGGTGCTACTTTTGCATAATAACCAGTGTATTCATTTGAAGTAAAGGCGTTGTATTGAGCACCCACACCATCAAGTTCACGAGAAATATCTGTAGCGTTAGGCCTTTTAGGAGTTCCTTTAAACAACATATGCTCGAGAAAATGAGAAAGACCATTTGTTTCTTTTGACTCGTATTTTGAACCAGTTTCAGCCATAATCAAAACAGTGACCGATGGATGATCAGTTATAGGTACAGTGATAATTCGTAGACCGTTTTTAAGTGTCGTTTTATTGAATTTCATATTGTTTACTCTAGCACAGCGTAATCTCTTTGTTTATTAATTCGATGTAAACAGAATTTCCCCACCATCTTCGAGTTTTATAAATTCAATTCCTTGTGGACCAAGCATTCTTTCAACAAAACCGTGAGTGAATGCTACTGAAGGAGATCCTGCGTCGTGAACAGGAAAAGATTTTTTTGGTTTCAACTGAAGAGCGTAATCAATAGCCTCTGATATTTTCATCCATGGACCAGCTATTGGCAAAGCTAAAATGTCTATTTCTTTTAATGGATCTGTGAGTGCATCTCCTGGAAAAAAGAATTTTCGAGACAGCATTGGCGAAACTTTTTCCTCAATCAAAAAACCGACATTAGACATCATAGGTAATGATGAATGCAAAATAGCGTGATTTTTTCCATAAGCTTCTATGTGCACACCTTTCATATCAATCACATTTCCATGTTCCATTACATGATGCTTTATACCCTCTTTTGCAAGTATTTCACCGACAGAATCATTACAGACAACCTGAACATCTGGATGATGCTTCAACAATTCCTTGAGTGATTCAATGTGGAAATGATCCGCATGTTCATGTGTGATGAGAACAATATCAATTTTATTTACCTTCGAATGTTTTTCCATACTATAAAAACCAGGATCAAGAAGAATCCGACGAGAATGACCTAAGTCGGCACGAACAGACGCTTCATTTCTAACTTTAAGATCGATAACAAGGCAACAGTGAGATAGTTTATGAATTTTCATTTATTTCATCAAATACCCAACCAATTCATCCAACTTTACTCTTTCCTGCTTTCCACTGTCACGATTACGCACGGTTACTCCTACATCTTTTTCAATAGTATCAAAATCAATCGTCACACAGTATGGTGTTCCAATCTCATCCTGACGACGATAACGCTTGCCGATATTTCCATTATCATCAAATGCAACAGCACCGAGACCTCTTGCTGAAAATTCTTTTTTAAGCATGTCATAAATTTCTTTTGCTTTTTCAACCAAAACTGGTTTGTTTTTGAGTAATGGAAAAACAGCAACGCGATATGGTGCAACAGATGGAGCTAACCTCAGAAAAACACGCTTATCACTATCTTCACCTCCCATATTATCTTCACAATAAGCATCAGACAAGACAGCTAAAACAGTTCTGTCTAAACCAAACGAAGGCTCTATACAATGAGGTATGAACCTTTCTTTAGTCTCTTCGTCATAATACGACAAATCGACTTTACTAAAATCTGAATGCTGTTTCAAATCATAATCAGTACGATATGCCAGTCCATAAAGTTCCTTTTTGCCAAATGGAAAATCAAATTCAAAATCAATTGTTCGTTTTGAATAAAAAGCTCGATCAGCTGGAGCAATCTCTAGTTCATGAACCCTGTTTGGTGTTAGACCAATATCTTGTGTAAATGCCTGTACTTCAAAACGAAAATACTCAAAGGTTGTCTCCCAATTTTTTGGGTTGATGAAATACTCGATTTCCATCTGTTCGAATTCACGAGCACGAAAGAGAAAATCTCTGGGCGCAATTTCATTTCGAAACGCTTTTCCAATCTGTGCCATACCAAATGGAAGTTTTGGATGAAAGGTGTCTAGGATATTTTTGAAATTTACAAACATACCCTGAGCGGTTTCTGGTCTCAAATATGAAATTGATGTTCCGTCTTCTGCAGCACCAACCTGAGTTTTAAACATCATATTGAACTGACGCACACTGCCAAAAGGATTGCCATCTAAACTTTTTATTCCATTCTCTTTTATCTTTGCATCCATATCTGCCAGACTCATACCTTTTACATCGATACCAGCATCTTCAAGCAAATGATCAGCGCGATATCTTTTTTTTGTTTTCAAA
>CAIUUK010000027.1 GCA_903902315.1 uncultured bacterium
ATTTCTATTAGTTCTATAACCCAATGGGTAAAAATATATGCTACCTACAATAACGCTATCCGTTGCTAAATAAGGGTATTTATTCATACTATCGTAGCCAGATTAAAGTTAGTAAATACCCAGTTCCACTTAATAACCATATTTTGTATGGTGTTCCATTCCAGACCTTCCAAGCCTACCAACGAGGATTTGTCGAGCAAGAATGATTGATACAGCTTGTAGATAGGCGTTAGTTTTGCGTTTCCAAATTTCTCTCCAGAAAAATAGACATTTTCAGATATAACTAATTTTTGGAAACAAAGACGATCATCTGGTATTTTATCGAGTTTTACCCACGTATTTGCAGTATTTCTGACGAAATCAAAACAATACTCAAGTGCACTATCCATATCAAATTCTTTATTGTATTTTTCATGCATTAAATTCGCCTGTTTCTTGATTTTGTCATCAATGATATTTTTCTGATCTTTGAATTCTTGATCTGAGTACGTCTTGTCTTGATGTAAATCGAATACACGCTGACGCTTTGCTTCAAGCGATGAGATAGATTTCTTTATTTGTTCATTCTCTTCGTCAAACTTTTTAAGATTATTTTTCCAAATATCTAGAACGATAGCTTTAAATGATTCCTCAAATTTTAAGCATGGCGTAATCTCTTGAAGATATTCTACGAACATCTGTTCAAAGTGGGCCTTTGGTACAAATGTAGCATGTTCACAATTTTGTTTATGGTGATGATAGTACGGATACTTTTGCCCTTGTCTGCCAGTAGCTTTACTACCAGTAAGAGATGTTTGGCAAAATTCACAGACTGCCATTTTTCGTAATGGAAAGTCATTATTCTTGGCAAGTCGTGGTGTCTTTGGTCTGCGCTTACCGCTTGCTTGGCATTGATCAAATAGACGCTCAGTGATGAGTGGTTCAAATGCGCCTTTGTATTCCATATCCCAGACTCTGATTCTTCCACAGTAAAGAGGGTTACGGATTATTTTTTCCATGAGTTGAGGTATAGCAGGTTTACCGTTTTTCATGAGAAAGCCTTTTTCGGTGACATATTTAGCTAGTGAATCAAATGTGTGAATACCCTTTGCATACTCTTCAAAGATCATTTTGATGTATGGTGCATATGTTGGATGAGGTGTGAGG
Organism: uncultured bacterium; assembly: GCA_903902315.1. Classification (GTDB taxonomy): domain Bacteria; phylum Patescibacteriota; class Minisyncoccia; order Phycocordibacterales; family PALSA-1337; genus C7867-002. The sequence continues at coordinate 1,147 of CAIUUK010000027.1, forward strand.
CTGGCACCTTTAGTAATCCTGCAATAGCCCATTGGTGCTGGCCAAACCCATATACCCTGCTTGATACGTTCTTTCATACCATTAACGCTTCTTTCGGTGCGTACATTGTTATCAAATTCAGCGAAAGCGGATAGTATGCCTTCCATCATTTTACCCACAGGACTATCACTAATAGGTTCGGTAACTGATTTCAATTCAGTTTTGTATTTCTTGAGTGTTTCTCTGACAGTGATGTGATCAGCTTGATTACGAGCAAAGCGATCGAGTTTATAGACGACAAAATAATCAACAGCATTCTTTTTATCAGAACAGAAATTGATAGCGTTCATGAATTCTGTCCTATCAGCAGTTTTAGCTGATTCTCCTTTTTCAACAAAGACTTTGAGTACACTGATATGCTCACGTGCACAAAATTCTCGACAGACTTTTTCCTGTGATTCGAGTGATGTGCCTTCTACTTGTTCAAGAGAAGAAACGCGACAGTAAATTATTCCGTTTTTGAAATTATTTTTGTCCATGAGCATATTCTACTACACCGGCTTGCAAGTGGCGTTATCCCCACGGGGATATTTGGAAACATTTTCCTCAGCATAATAATTTTTCAATGCTAGTTCCGCCATTTGATAGAGTAAATCACGTATTTCAAGTGCTTCTGTATCAGAAACCTTTGCCAATTCCGGATCGACCTTTTTTAATTCCTGAATGTCGATCATCGGAGTTGCTCAAAATTAGGAACGACATCACCGACTGATTGTGTCTTGTCGAGGAGATAATGTTTGTATTCAACTTTGCCTTGATGACGACTGATAAACTCTTTTTGTTTAGCAAGGTACGGTGCAGGAATGAGCGACGTGATCGTGTCAGCTTTCCACTGATCTAATATCTCAATTGGTTTAAGTAATCCACGACTAGAAAAATATCTCTTGAGGCCATCGAGACGATCATCCTCGAAATGTTTAACCATGTACTTGGAGACGTAAGCACCGGCATTGGTAATATGATCAATGGTGCGGATATGGACAAAGCCCTGTCCCCAGATCTCTGCGAGAAGATCCTTTTTGATGAAAGGTAGGTTGAAGAAGACACTATGATAGTGAACAACACCATCACGGCTAAAGTCTTGAAATTCGATGATAGTGACATATTTCAAGAAGGACTTCTTGGTATGGCCAAGCTCATAGTTAAGACGCTTGATGAAGTGAGAGAAAATGCTGTTAGCCTGCTTGATGTTTCGAATCTCTTCTTTGAAGGTAAAAGTGGCAAAGACAGGTATGTATGGCTCATTGTCAGGTTTTAACCATTTCCATGCATTGGTATTGATGAGACGACGCAAGCGAGAGCTTGAGCGTTGCATGGAGCGTTTGCGTGATTCGATCTTCTTTTGTTTAGAAGCTTCGTCTATGACGACAATCTTCTTTCTTGTTTTACCTTTGGTTCCCGAGAAACCGTATGCAAGAGAGCGTTCTTTGTATTCATATGATTCAATAGTTGAACCAGAGATGATGAGCTTGGAATGAGTGAGTTTGGTGACCAGTTGAGTACATAATTAGATTAATAATTATTCTCTTTAAGTGTGCTTATAATCAAGTCAACCGAGGGGCTGTTCCACGCGCACTAAAGTGCCGCGTTGGAACCGCCCTCCTACACAAAAATATATATGTATTAAATGAGTATGAGCGCGAAGAGAATGTCGAACACGAGCTTAATGCTCCTTTGACTGATCTCAACGGATCCTCATAATAGAGAAGCCACCAGGGCTTAGTGAGTATATTTTAAACCTAGGATTTATTAAGTCAAGGGATTTTGAGGAAGTCTTTGTGTGCTTGACAAAATGATATTTAATATGTTAAGTTATTTTGCAGAAGATTACTTTCACAGTAGCCATGATATATGAATGTATTGATGTATTTTGGCTGCTGTGACAGTAGCTGCAGAAGCAATTACGCCCTGCATTTCCTTGAAGGAATTAAAAATGAAAACGGACCTGAAAAAGCCAGTTAAATTGACAACTACAGAATGCCTCGCACTTGGGATTCTTCAGTATGCTCTTAAGCTCATATTAGAGTCTAAACATGTTGTGTTTACGCAGGTTGATCTTTCAACTAACGAACGCGTCGAGCAACAAAGTGTTCGTAGCATTAACAAGCGGATTTTCAAGATTGATGGATATATCGCTGACATGACAAATCCGCAACCAAACAAAGTCGGTGTAAGTGCATGTGTTACTTTGGATAAAATGACTGCACCGATTCGTCTTTGGAGACCAAGTGAAGTTGTGGTGTGCGTCAGTAATCATTTCGCCGTAAAGGTTAATTACATTCTTCATCTTGATCGTCCGACAACAGTAAAGGAAATCGAGCTTGAACGTTTTGCGGCGAATCTGAACCACGAAGCCTATCGAGGTTACGAACTTAAATAAATCCTGACACTTCAACATTTCAGGTAGCCCGACTTCTCACGAGGTCGGGCTTTTCTTTTTGACTTTTAGTCGTACATGTTGTAGTGTGCATACCAGCAAACCGAGTCACTCGTAGTGATTCACAAACAACAACAGCACAATAAAATATGAATACTGGAACCTCATTCAACGGAAAAATCAGCTTTACTGCTGATGGTGTCGCTTATCGTCGGACTTTCACTGACATTCCCTACAGCAAGGAAATCTTTGAGATCCTCAAACAACATGGTGGCATGATGGACCCGAAAGAAAAACAACGGGCAGTTGCCATGCCTCAACTCATTCCCATGTTCGAGGCGCGCTACCTGCTCACTGACCAAGAACTCAAGAAGAGTGGTATCAAACAGGTTCTTGAACTGGCGAGCGGTCTTTCACCTCGTGGCTTCATCTGGGCAGATGATCTTGATGTTCAATACGTCGAGATTGATTTGCCAGAAAAGATGGCGATGAAAAGGACAGTGGTCAACGAACTTCACTGTCTCAACGGCACCAACGGTTACGACAACCTCCATCTGCTTGAAGGTAACATCACACAACGCCAGGATATTTTGGACTCGAATATCTACCTCGAACACGAGCCTCTCTTTGTTATTTGCGAAGGGCTTCTTCGCTATCTCGACTGGAAGGACAAGGAATCGTTGGTAGTGGCTGTCCGTGATACCATTCATCTTCATGGTGGTGGAATCTGGACAACTCCTGACATTGAACTCCTGAGTGACGTCAATGCGACACCAGAATCAACTGCTCGTTATGACATGATGGCTCGTGAATGGGGTTTTGACGTTCGTCCAAATCTCTTCAAGGATATGGAACATGCTGTCGAATTCTTCGAGGCTTTCGGCTTCAAGGTGACTCAGCACTGTCAGCTTGAAATGATTGATCAACTTGTATCGCCGAAACGTCTCGGCTTGCCTGATGAAAATGTTCGTCAGCAGTTGGGTATGCGAACATCGTTCGTCATGACCCTGTAAAAAATGACACTTCAAATCAACCTACTCTTGCAGAAGCGAGGGTAGGTTTTTCTTTATATAAATAATGTGATACTGTTTTACTACAACTCCCCTTGGATAAGGGATAAAAGTTGTTTCGGTATCCAA
>CAIUUK010000028.1 GCA_903902315.1 uncultured bacterium
AAAGAAAGATATTTTACGATAATTTTCAGCTATTAAATAGTTGCTGATAAGATTTCCGAGAAATGTGCCGATCAATGACCATATGTATATCTGAAGTATTATGACACCACCCATAAATGCGGAGCCATAAAGAATTTTAATCATGAATGGGGCTGTAAAGGTTGTGATGATTGCAATTGAACACGCCAAACCAATCAATACTAGAGATAGTTTCTTTAATCGATTTACATAAATTTCCTTAGAGGTAATTTTTGCATTAATAATTGCAGGAAATATCGATAGCATAATCAAGTTTGGTATAAAATTCCATACCTCCGCAACTCTGACCGCAGAATCGTATACACCAACTGCATGAGCATCTATCATGTTTTTAATTAATATTTGATCAATTTCAGAATATATCAAAGCAAATACACTCGTAAAAATGAGTGGCCATGAATCCTTCAGTAAAATAAATGCAACAGATTTATCAAATCTCCACTCAGATATTTTTTGTTTAATGTTGAATTTATAGGCGAGCCAATAGAATATTGCATATAAGACAGGTTCCAAGAGTAATATCAGTGCCAAATATATGACACCTTTACCACTAAAGATTATAAATATCTTTAAAACATTGAGGATTAAAGTGATGGCAAAAGAAATAATTGAAGGATATTTTGATTTAACCTGAGCTTGGAATTCATAACTAATTATTTGAAAAGGGTTGAATATGTATGTTCCGGCTATTATCAATATTAGTATCCTTGATACATCATCAGTTGCCCAGAAAGTTGCAAATATTGCTACTAAGATAGCGCCAATAAAACCAGCAACCATTTTTATTGTGAAGGCAGAACCAAGAAATTCTTTTCTTCTGTCTGGATATTTGATTAATTCTCTAAATAGCACACTGTCAATTCCTAGAGAGGCAATAAAAGAAAATACACCAACAAAGCTAGTTGCATAGCTCAATTGTCCGAAATTTAAAGGTCCAAGATTTCTAGCTATGTAGAGTGTAGCGATGAAAGAGATAACCATACTCAAGATTTTCATTGAGAACATCCAGCCTGTACTTCTGAAGTATCTCTGGAAGCCAGTATGTGCCCACTTTTCCTTTATGTAGTCAATGGATAGCAGATTCTTCATTGCATTATTTGTTTCGCTATTCTAGCATAGGCTCATATGTTATAGTACCCAGACGAAATTTATTAAGTCAATTAATAGTCCGCCAAAACTATGAATCTCAAATCTATCACCAAATTCCTTACACTTGCTCCGCTTTTCCTTATACCGTTTTTTCCACTTATTGTTACAAACAGTTTCTTTTTTCCATTTATAACTGGTAAGGCATTTTACTTCCGTATTTTGGTTGAAGTAGCATTCCTCGCTTGGATTGTTCTAGCTTTCCTTGATGCAAAATATCGTCCAAAATGGAATGCTCTAACTGTCGGAGTCACGGCGTTTACAATCATTACTCTAGTCGCAGATCTCCTCGGTGCAAATCCGATCCGTAGTCTTTGGTCAAACTTCGAGCGTATGGAAGGTTGGATAGTTATAGTTCATCTTTGGATGTTCTATATGGTTGCAGTGCACGCCTTTGGGATTGGTGATGCTGGTAAAAAACTTTGGCATTCATGGCTCAACACCTCTATAGTTGCATCATTCATCGTTGCTTGTTATGGTTTGGTGCAATACTTTGGCTGGACTGCAATTCATCAGAGTTCAACTCGTGTTGATGCTTCTCTTGGTAACGCTGAATACATGGCCGTCTACATGCTCATCAGTGCAGGCTTTGCTGTCTATCTTTTGTTTGAATCAAAGATTCGTCGTGCAGTTAAAGGTATAAAATTATCAGGACTGGAATGGGTTTATGCTGTTCTCGCTGTTCTCTATTCATTTATACTCGTTGAAACTGGTACTCGTGGTACAACTCTGGGTTTGATTGGAGCTATCATGCTCACACTTTTCTTGTACGCAATTTTTGCAGGTAAGGAAAATAAGAAATCAAGAATTATCTCTGGTGTAATTATCATATTTATCATAGCTCTTGGAAGTATTTTCTGGATTGAAAAAGATTCAAAATTTGTTCAGAGTAGTCCTGCATTAAGTCGTATTGCAACCATCACTCTTGCTGATATACAGACACAAGGTCGCGCATATATTTGGCCAATGGCAGTGAAAGGTGCAATTGAAAGACCTGTACTCGGTTGGGGTCAAGAGAACTTTAACTACATCTTTAATGCTAACTACAATCCAAAGATGTGGAATCAGGAGCAATGGTTCGATCGTGCGCATAGCGTTTATCTCGATTGGTTAGTTGCTGGTGGTTTTGTTGGTTTATTTGCATACCTTGCCTTGTATGTTTTGTTTCTTATGTCAGTTTGGAAATCATCTCTAAACATAGTTGAGAAAAGTGCCTTGACAGGTTTGCTGGCAGGTTATGCGGTTCACAATATCTTTGTGTTCGATAACTTGGCGAGTTATGTAATGTTCTTTGCATTGCTCGGTTTGGCTGCTTCGCTTAAAAAGACTGACACAGTCAAAACTGCAAAGGTTGTAAGTTCTGAGGTTATTGAATATATCGTAGCTCCTTTGGCTATCATTATCCTTATTGCTGGCATTTATATGTTCAATGTTCGTCCAATTCAAGAAAATACTCGTCTCATCACTGCGTTACAGTCATGTGGTGGAAATACTGGAGCTTTGCCAGATGCAACATTATTTAATGGTGTTTTTGATGTAAATGCCTACGTCGGTCTTCAGGAAACTCGTGAACAAATTCTTTCTTGTGCTGGCAATGTTATCAATTCGCAACAGATTCCAAATCCAACAAAGCAAGCTTTCTTTAGTTTGGCTATGAAGGCGATAACAGGTCAAGTTGCAGCAACACCTAAAGACGCTCGTGTATATACTTTGGCAGGTTCATTCCTTGAACAAATCGGAGCATTCCAACAAGCATTGCCTCTACTTGAAAAAGCTCACACTTTGTCACCAGAGAAACAGACCATTTCATTTGCTCTTGGAACAGCTTATGTAAATTTGGGTCAATCAGATAAAGCTGTAGCTTTGCTCAAACAGACTTATGACTCAGAGACTTCAAATACGGATGCTGAAAATGCTTATCTGACTACTTTAATTGCAGCTGGTCATGATGCTGATGCACAGAAATTGTTTGGTGCAGATCAGTCTTTGTTTAACACTGAGCAAGTTGCACAGGCATACGCTATAGCAAAGCAATATGACAAAGCTATCAGCATATACCAGAACATCATAGGTACAAGTACTGATCAAATTAATACACAATTCCGTATGGCTCAGACACAGTATTCCGCTGGATATATTAGTCAGGCTGTAGCTACGCTTAACTTGATTGAAGTAAATCATCCAGAATATAAGACACAGTTGGATGCTGCTATAAAGCAGGTTCAGACACCGAAGTAGTAGTAAAAAGTAAATAGAAAATAGTAAAAAGAGTCACACAACCAGTGATTCTTCTTACTATTTACTCTTTTATATTTGCTATGTTAAAATTGAAGCGTGAGTACCCTAGGTGGGCACTCTCCAATAAATGTCTCGCAAAGTGCTGCCCTCGGCAGCCTTTTGCGTAGGTCTGACCTCTTATAGGTTGAACCTCTGGAAATTTATTTTCATATGTTATAATATTTTATAGATTGCACCAAATGACGGCGGGCGGCTGTACTCACATTATATTTAGACATATTATTTGGAGCTCACACCCGCTCGCCATCATTCGGCGTAATTGGAATTTTATGAATATTCAAGAAAATGTACCGCTTGCACAATATACGACTTTCAAGATCGGCGGAAATGCTCGATTTTTTTGTATTGTAAAAAATGGAGACGAATTAAAGGATGTGATCGGTTTTGCAAAAAAAAATATCTTGCCATATTTTGTGCTTGGTGGAGGTTCAAATATTTTGGTTTCAGATAAGGGATTCATGGGTATGGTAATAAAGATGGAGATACAAGGAAAATCTATCGATGACACAATGATCAATGATCAAGTAATGATTTCAGCTGGAGCAGGTGAGATGTGGGATGATTTCGTTGAATATACAGTAGATCAAGGATTTAATGGTTTAGAAAATTTATCTGCTATTCCTGGAACTGTTGGTGCAGCACCGGTTCAAAATATTGGAGCATATGGTGCAGAGGTTGGGCAATTTATTTATTCAGTTCATGCACTAGATACACAGACAATGAAGGAAATTGAAATATCTGGTCATGATTGCCATTTTGGTTATAGAAATAGTTTATTTAAAAAAGAAAAAGGTCGTTACATTGTTGTATCAGTTAATTTTCTTTTGAAAAAAGATGGAAAAGTAAATACTGAGTATAAAGATTTAAAGGAGTATTTCCTGAAAAAAAATGATCAATTATCAATTATCAATAATCAAATCACACCAGCTCAAGTACGTGAGGCGGTTATAAATATTCGTTGGAATAAATTGCCTGATTGGAATTTGTGGGGAACTGCTGGTTCATTTTTCAAAAATCCTGTAATTTCACAGGCCCATTTTGATGAGATCAAGGTGAAATATCCAGGATTGCCAGGTTTTCCAGAAGCTTCAAATACAGGTGGACATGAGGATCTAGTTAAAATTCCTCTCGGTTGGGTTTTGGATAATGTCTGTAAAGTAAAGGGAATCATGCGTGGAGGTGTTGGTACATATGAAAAACAGGCACTTGTAATTGTTGCAAAAGCAGGAGCAACTGCTGGTGAGGTCGTAGCGTTTACGCAAGATCTAATGAAGCAAGTTAAAGATGCTACTGGTATTACCATTGAGGCTGAAGTTGAGTGGGTTAATTAGAAAGAATTCGTTATTGTTGACAATTACTCAAAAAAGCGTAGTTTTGATATTAGGTTTGTTCGTTGTCAACAAAACTCGCTTGAAAAGGCGCAACCAAACAAATATCCTTGAAAAGGGGTATGACAATATCAATGCCTGAAAAGGCAGAAAGTAAAGGTAGTTATGTATAACATACGAAAAGTTCATGGGTTACTATTGGATCAGCCAGCTACTACAGAAAAGAAACATGCAGAAATGCTCAAGGATTTCTTTTTTGTTTTGGAGACTGTAGATGGTCCGCAAGTTCCAAGTTTTATCACAGGTGTATTTTCAGATATCCTCTACTCAGGAATTCCTGGATCGCATGCGACTTGTTCACCGATGCTTCCAGAATTACCCTCTAATCTGATTCGTTCAGTCATAAAGGCTATGGCATATGCATTTGGATCTGAAAATGGGATATATTTGGTTAAGTCCTATAAATACATTATTGGTGTCGATAAGGTTTCACTTAATCATCGGACGAAGAAGAATGACCTTGCCGTGCTCACCACATTATTTGAAATGCTTTGTCCAAGTGACGGGGAGCCGCAACCTCTTGGTATGAGTGCAAGTGAGTATGATCATGAGATTACTGCACTTCTGGTTTTTGCTTTTGAAAATCGTTCCTTTCAGAAGATTTTGGTTCACCAGAGTGATTGTTCGGAACTTTCTTCGGTGCTAAAGAAGTATTTTGTTTTTGCACACAAAAAAACAGATAGGTGGTCAAATATCACCGAAACGATGAAAGCAATCGACAAACTTGTTGGTGTTGCAGAAGTCTTTTGGAATTCATCAGAAGTTGATTGTCTTGAATATGCTTTGGCTAGCGAGTTTTCTTTCAAGACCTTTAGCCGCTATAGTCCGGAACGTCGAATTTCTATTGCCGCGAAATTATTAGAATGAATTCGCCCTTTTCTCACACCCACCGCGCTTCGGCGTTGTGGGTTTTTTTATTGGCCTAAATATGCTAAAGTGGCTGTTACTATGTCTATATTCAGCAACTTATTTGGAAGCAACCATACCGCTAGTGTGAAGCAATTCCAGCCTTTTGTGGCGCAGATTAACGCTTTGGAAGAAGCCACAAAAAAACTATCTGATTCTGAGTTAAAAGCCAAAACTGCCGGATTTAAGGCTCAGCTAGCAGGCAAAACTCCTGAAGAAGAAAAAGTCATTTTGGCTGAAATTTTACCTGAAGCTTTTGCTCTTGTTCGCGAGGCGAGCCGTCGTACTCTCGGTCAGCGTCATTTCGATGTTCAGTTGATAGGTGGTATGGTTCTTAACTCTGGTGGTATTGCTGAAATGCGTACTGGTGAAGGAAAAACGCTTGTCGCTACACTTCCTGCATATTTAAATGCTTTAACTAGTCGAGGAGTTCATGTTGTCACAGTTAACGACTACCTCTCACGTCGTGACGCAGCTTGGATGGGTCAGATTTATAATGCTCTCGGTTTATCAGTCGCTGTCATCAATCATGAGAGTTCATTTATCTACGATCCAGCACACACAACAAAAGAAGAAGACAAAACAGAGGACGAACTCGGCTCATTCAAAGTTGTGCATGAATTCTTGCGCCCTGTCACACGCCGTCTCGCATACGCTGCGGACATTACATATGGTACAAACAATGAATTTGGTTTTGACTATCTTCGCGATAACCTCGAATATGATCCAGCCAAACTCCGTCAGCGTGAACCGAATTATGTTGTAGTCGATGAAATTGATTCAATTCTCATAGACGAAGCGCGTACGCCACTCATCATCTCTGCGCCAACTCGTGATGCAGAAACGGTTTATAAACAATTTGCTTCTCTGGTTACTTCATATAAAAAAGATACGGATTATACTGTTGATGAAAAAAAGAAAGCTATTCAGCTTATGGATTCTGGTATTGAAAAAGCAGAAAAATCACTCGGCATTACGAATTTGTACACTGATGCTGGTATAAAATTCGTGCATCATCTCGAGACAGCGGTTCGTGCAAAAGCTTTATATAACAAAGATGTTGATTATGTTGTAAAAAATAATGAGATCATAATAGTAGATACTTTTACCGGTCGTCTTCAGCCTGGTCGTCGTTGGTCAGAGGGTCTGCATCAAGCCATAGAAGCAAAGGAAGGTGTCGCCATACAACAGGAGTCTCGCACTTATGCCTCGATTACGTTTCAAAACTTTTTCAGAATGTATAAAAAGCTTTCAGGTATGACAGGAACAGCTGTTACATCAAGTGAAGAATTTTATAAAGTTTATGGTTTGAGTGTTTATCAAATTCCGACAAACAGAACAGCTGTGCGTATCGATAGTCAGGATCAAATTTTCCAGACCGAAGTTGGTAAATTCAAAGCTATAGCCCGCGTGGTCAAAGAGTTGCACAGCAGAAATCAACCGGTTTTAATTGGCACGGTTTCTATTGAAAAAAACGAAATCCTATCACAATTTTTAAAAGGCGAAGGAGTCCCACATGAGATTTTGAACGCGAAAAATCACGAAAGAGAAGGTGAGATTATTGCTCAAGCTGGTAGACCTGGTGCTGTTACAATTGCTACAAACATGGCAGGTCGTGGTGTCGACATTAAACTTGGTGGAAATCCAAATACACCAGCACTTTATGAACAAATAAAAAGTGTTGGCGGTTTGTTTGTCCTTGGCACAGAGAGACATGAAGCTCGTCGTATCGATGATCAGTTGCGAGGTCGTGCTGGTCGTCAAGGAGATCCAGGTCAAACGCAGTTCTTTGTCTCTATGGAAGATTCGTTAATGCGTGTCTTTGCTAGTGATACTATGAAATCGATGATGGGCAAGCTTGGTGTTAGAGAAGATGAAGCCATTCAGCATCGTATGATTTCAAAGTCGCTGGAAAATGCTCAAAAGAAAATTGAGGGTTTTAACTTTGATTCACGAAAAAATGTTCTAGAGTTTGACGATGTTATAAATAGTCAGCGTACAAGTATTTATAAAAAACGTCGTTCTCTTTTGCTTGGTTCAGTTGATGAGGTTGAGAAGGAGTTAAATGATATATTAGGAACAAATGATCAATTATCAATTATCAATAACACAAGTGCTGTAAAAGAAATCATCGCAAAAAAGATTGCAGAATTTGGTCGTGATGCATTCTTGAATGCTGCGCGAATTATTCTTTTGCAGACTATCGATATGTATTGGGTTGAGCACCTCGAAGTTATGGATTATACACGCTCAAGTGTGAACCTTCGTGCGTACGGTCAGCGCGACCCTCTTATTGAATACAAAAAAGAAGGCTTGAGGCTTTTCCGCGAAATGAACGCAGCTATTCGCGATCAATTCGTCAGAATTTTGCCAAATATCGTGCCTGTAAATAGTGCTGTAGGTGCAAATGGTAGTCAGCAGGTTAAAGGTATAAAAGACGCTGAATTTAAGGAAATTCATGACAATGCCCAGGTTATAGGGGCTGGTGATGGTTCAAGTAAAGCTGGCGGTGCCGGTGTTAAAGGTGCTCCAGAAGTCGGTAGAAATGATCCTTGTCCTTGTGGATCTGGTAAGAAGTACAAGAAATGTCATGGGGTTGGGAAGTAATGAAAAATAAATCAGTAAAATTAAAAGGCATTCTCTCCATCGAACAACTTCATCATTTTCGATGTGGCGCATGTGACAAATGGTGGTCTATAGGAGATCCTTCTATCACAAAGCCTGGTAGTGGATCTGCAACTGAAAGAGAATGGTTTTGCCCTTGGTGTGGTCAGAAAAATGTTTTTTAAATTAGTCCAACACATTTTTAAAAGCAATGTAAGTTGTGGTACTATTTTTGTTTGATACAATTTATTCATATTTTCTTCTCTCTGCCCAAGAAGTGAATGGTGCGGTTCGTTTATTAAGTTCGTTAATATTACAAATACATGTCTGAGAATAGTGCACAAATGATAATAGAAAGTATCAATAAAAAGATTGATAACTTACATATTGAATTGGAAAATAAGATGAACCTCGGTTTTTCAATGGTTGACCATAAAGTATCTTCACTGCAAGAGTTTTACGCTTCAAAAAGCACCTACAGATTTGCTTAATCAGTAAAACTAGATAAATCCATAAAACTGTGTTATTGTCTAGTCCAATATGGCTTTTATAGACGAAATACAATTTCATGCCAAGGCCGGTAATGGTGGCGACGGTGTTGTTAGATGGCGCCATGAACGTGGCAAAGAGTTTTCTGGTGCAGCTGGTGGAAACGGCGGTGCTGGTGGCGACGTATATGTTCGTGCTGTCCGCGACATCAATATTCTCGCACGTCACAAGGTTGTCAAAGAATTCAAAGCTCGCAGTGGCCAAGCTGGCCAAAACTGGAGTAAACAGGGTAGTGCTGGTGAAGATTTTTATATTGAACTCCCGATCGGCTCGCTCATACGTAATCTCAAAACTGATCGCGTCGTAGAACTCACTGAAGATGTTCAGATCTCAAAGCTTCTCCATGGTGGTCGTGGCGGTGTAGGAAATGAACACTTCAAAGCTTCAACTAACGTCACTCCGATGCAGTCTACCCCAGGAAGCCTCGGCGAAGAGGCTGATTTTACTGTTGAGCTTAACCTCATCGCTGATGCAGGGCTTATAGGTTTACCAAATGCTGGTAAGTCTAGTCTTTTGAATGCTCTCACTCACGCTCATGCAAAAGTGGCTAGTTATGCTTTTACTACTTTAGATCCAAACCTCGGTGCACTTCCTGGAGGATATATCCTCGCTGACATTCCAGGACTTATCGAAGGTGCATCAGAAGGCAGAGGGCTTGGTCATAAATTTCTCAAACATGTGAAAAGAACAAAGATTCTCTTACACCTTATTTCACTTGAGAACACAGCACTGGTCGGTACTTATAAGACTGTGCGTAAAGAACTTGAAAAATTTGGCTATGGTTTGGCTGATAAAAAGGAAATAATTATACTCAGTAAAACCGATACGGTTCCAGGTACGCCTGCCGAAGTTTCAAAAAAAATAAAAGCTGCTAAAACTCTGCTTAAAAAATATAATAAAAATATTCTTGAAGTTTCAATTCTTGATGATGCTTCACTTAAAAAGTTAAGTGAAGAGATTACGAAATTGTTAGCTTAGGTGAATAGATTGCTCAAATAGTTGATTTGCATTTAGTCTCTTTTAGCGTTAGGATTTTCTCAAACGAAAGGAAATACATGGATACTATTGAATATGATGGAGCTCTGCTGATTCAGAAGATCCCTTCTTTGAAAATTCGAGTTGAAAATGGCGACTTAAAGGTTTTAAAAGTCGTCACAGGAGAAGGAAAATTAGTTGAACGGGTAGTCCGTTTTGCTAACATGCATGTCTACATGGCGGATGAAGATATGCGCATTCAAATTGTGGATGCTACACTCCATGATTGTCATGAGAACGTCGCTTATCGACCCTATGGTTTAATGGGGCTTGAGATTGTCGGCAAACCCTTAATCTCTTGATTTTAACTATCTTTAACACGCGCTGCCAACCACAGCGCATTTTTTCATTCCCAGGAAACCCCGCCCGGCCCGCTCGGTAAAAATGCCACGTTGTAGGGCGGGGATGAATGGGTCAACAAACGAAGGCACTTTAGTTGACTAAAGTGGTCACTTTCTTTCCATGAGGAATGTGCCGTTCCT
>CAIUUK010000029.1 GCA_903902315.1 uncultured bacterium
AGGAACGGCACATTCCTCATGGAAAGAAAGTGACCACTTTAGTCAACTAAAGTGCCTTCGTTTGTTGACCCATTCATCCCCGCCCTACAACGTGGCATTTTTACCGAGCGGGCCGGGCGGGGTTTCCTGGGAATGAAAAAAGTTTAGCTAAAACTTTTTATCTAAACTTCGCTAATAGCTTCAAAACCACTATAACTTCCTGTTATCGTTAGACCTATTATTGTATCTGCCATTTTCTGGCTCTTTATTTTCCTAGCAACTTCATTCAAAGTTGCACCAGATCCAAGAGCATCATCTATCAATAATAGAGTTTTAAATTTTCTAGAATCATCGACAATAATCGTAGACTTAGCATTTTCTATACGATCTTCTAGTTTAGTCAGTGTTTTCTGTGGATTAGAACCGAGTACACAGAAATCTGTGCACAATAACTACTTTGCCTTTCTTATCATTTCCATATCAATGATGGTGGCACCACTTTTAAAACTTCCTGATTCTTGCGGTGTTCTTTTTCCTGTATCCACAAAACCTAATTTTTTATAGAAATTTATTGCATTTTCTGTATAGTCAGCAACTTGAACGATTGTGTCTTTTTTAGGATCAAAGAACTCAAGTGTCTTATTCCAAAGTTTCGTTCCAATCCCCTTATTTTGGTATTCTGGCAAAATATATAAAGTCCTCAAATGATTATTTTTCTCGTTTCTGATAACAGTACAAGCTCCGACAACCATATCCCCTTTTTTAGCAACAAACCTTTTCTTATTTATTGGCATATTCCTTATTAAATCTTTTAGGCGCTTAATTTTTTCAACAGAAAATTCATCTTTATAACTATCTTCTATATCATCTACTGTTATACCCTTTTCTGCATTCGGATATGTAGCAAGCCATGCTTTATAGAAAACATTAGTAATTCCTAATGCATCTTCTGGAACAGCGTCTAGAATCTTAATTTCTTCCATATACAAAAGTATATCAGACTATACTAAATTATATGAAATTATAATTTGTGGACCTTGATGAACGATGTTAGAACCTGTTTTGGGTAAATGAAAAGCCCAC
The DNA here is from genome assembly GCA_903902315.1 of uncultured bacterium. GTDB lineage: Bacteria > Patescibacteriota > Minisyncoccia > Phycocordibacterales > PALSA-1337 > C7867-002. The sequence continues at coordinate 1,063 of CAIUUK010000029.1, forward strand.
AATGGTTTGTGGACTCTTCGGCTTATGTCTGGTTTTTTAGTCGTGTGCAGGGAGAGAACTCTCTGCAGGTTGTGATGGGATTTACTAGCCATCCACGCCAGACCACCGGGAAAAAAGGAATTTTACTGAACTCCTAGCTGTAGTTACAGTTTTCTCAAAACTTCAGGACTTACCGAACTCTCGGACTTACTGAAGCGAAAACTCATTCTTGCCCCTCCTTCTTAACACTTGAGCAATTGTGTAACTCTATCAGCCATCGTGTTTTCTAAGTTCTACAAATGTAGACATTTAACACGCAACTTTCGAATATCCAGTTTAACCGTTGAATGGGTACTGGACGAACCCAAAATCAATGAACTTTACTACCCCAGAAGTATAGCATACTGGTAAAATTTGTCAAGTATATTGCGGCCGAATTATACCAATAATATCAAATAAATAGCTTAATAAAGCCATTTTTGACTAGCTAATTGGAGTTTAAAGTAGGACATAAACTCCTTGAGTGACCCTAATACTAGCTCTTACGTAAAAAATATTATAGATATTTATACTAACTTATATAAAAGTGAAATGGTGGAAGTGGGCGGAATCGAACCGCCGTGCAAACGAAGTTCATTGAGCGAATCTACGGTGGTAGAATTCTTTGAAGTTTAATAGATACGCTATAAAGAGAACGAAAACACGTATCTACGATCTCATTGTTTCGAGAGATGAGCTGAGAAGTCTCACCTACCCTACATCCAGGTTATTACGCCTTGCTTATAGTCAGGATCCCTATAAGTAGACGGCCTCGTTAAACGAGAGCGAATTGAAAGTCTTTGGCTCCAAAAAATGGAGAAACAATAGATTTAGCAATTAGGATTTCCAGCAGATTTACGAGTTACTGGTGCTCGCACCGCACGAACAAAAACTGTCGCTTGTCGATGCCTTTACACTCCCGATTTTTGCACTACTATTTTATTGTCAACGATCCTTCATCACTCTACTCATCTCACGATCACCTTCGCGCTTCTTCGTCGTCTCACGTTTATCATATTTCTTCTTTCCACGAACAACAGCGACCGTGACCTTGATGAGGTTATTCTTAAGATACATCGAAATTGGCACTATTGTCAATCCCTTACCTTTTCCTTCACCTGCATGAACCAGCTCGGCAATCTCCTTTTTCTTCATGAGCAGACGACGATGACGACGCGGGATATAATCGGCCGGCGTATTCTTCTCCTGATACGGAGGAATGAGCATATTCTGGATGAAAGCCTGTCCGCCAGTTATTAATACATACGCACCATCGAGTGAGCCGTGTTTGGCCTTGAGCGATTTCACCTCAAAACCAAGTAGCTCGATACCAGCCTCGTATTTCTCGAGGATCTCGTATTCGAAATGAGCTTTGCGATAATCGATAAGTACGGCCATGGGAGAAGTATAGTATACTTTCTCCTATGAATCACGAGACATCATGGACACTCTATAACACCAACGAAGAGGCGTGGGGCACTATGCTCGCTGATTGTGCCAAAGCCGAGAAAAGCATCATCCTCGAACAATTCATATTCGTCCCAGATGAATTCGGTAAAAGACTCATCGACATCTGCATAGAGCGCGCTTCGAAAGGGGTCAAAGTTCGTTTCCTTTGGGACGCCGCCGGCAGTTTCAGTTTTTGGGGATCGAGTACAGCGAATGATCTCAAGAAGAAAGGCATCGAGCTCGTTTTCTGGAAAACGCTTATTCCTAATTACTTAAAGATGTCCAACTGGCGCGCATGGTTCCTTCGCAATCATCGACGCACGCTCGTCATCGACGGTAATATTGGCTACACGGGTAGCATGTGCGTCTATGGACCCATGAAAGACTGGCGCGACACTAATCTCCGCATTGAAGGTTCCGTCGTACGTGAAATGACCAATGCTTTTGACCGCATGTGGGCAAGAGCCACTGAAGCTAAACATATTCCACAGCGTATCCATGTTCATGATCATAAATTTCGCTATGTCACCAACTATCCTGCCCCTCGTCGTCGCCATGTCTATTCCGACCTCATCGAAGCCATCCGCTCCGCTAGAAAATACATATACATTACTACGCCGTATTTCGTTCCAACACATCGCCTCATCCGTATACTCCGCCTAGCAGCTCGTCGTGGCGTCGAAGTCCGTATCATACTTCCTAGAACGACCGATTATTATGCAGTCGACCTCGGTGCGCGCTCTTATTTCAATACCCTTCTAGAATCCGGCATCAAAGTCTTTCTACACTCAGGCAAAATGATCCACGCAAAAACAGTCGTCATCGACGGAGATTGGGCCACTCTCGGCAGTATGAACCTCGATCGAGTTAGCCTACTCTATAACTTCGAAGCTAATATCGTCAGTCGCAATGGAAAATTCGCCGAGGAACTTGTTGCCCTCTTTGTCCACGACATGACTGAATCAAAAGAAATTTCCCTCCGCGACTGGAAAAACCGCTTTTTCATCGAGAAAATACCCGAAAAGCTTATTGTTCTGGTGAGGAAGTTTTTATGATCAACATAATTAAAGGATTACGATTACCTGAATGTATATTGGTGGTTATACTTGGATTAATCGGTTTTAAATTTGCCTCAATACATCCCAATATCCAAACGCTTGTGGCATTATTTTTTGTAATAGCAGTTACAATGCTTCAGAATGACTGGAGGGATCGCGTACACGATATCAATAAAAGAAAAACATTTGCGCATGAAAAACCTGTGATATTTCTTAGTTGGTTGATTTTATTTTGGATAGTTTGTGGTATCCAAATCATAATGCTTTCATATAACTTCCCAGCCACATCATTTCTACTCCTTGGTATGGCATTTGTAGGATTAATTTACTCAGAAGCCAGACATATACATCTATTATCAGTATTCCTAGTAACATTTACAGTTGCAAGCTCCGAGCTTATTCCTGTAACATTCGGCGCAAAACTCTCAACTGTTATAGGGTTACTCATCACGACTTCACTCATAATATTCGGCAGAGAAACGTTACATGATATTGCGGATACCGATGTCGATAAAGGATATAAAAAGACTTTGCCACTTTATATAGGTAATAAATCTACACGGATTATCTCCTTAATTGCTTTAATAATTGGCTGTTGTTTTGCTGTCATAATATCCCCAATATCTCTTATTGGTTCAGTATTTATATTGTGGGGACTGACAAAGGTTATGAAAGACGAATCACTTAAATGGGTACGCAATCGAATCGATTTTGGGCTTATCATATTAAGCCTATCTCTGCTATTGATGTGAAAATCAGATGTATGATATTATCATACATTATTAGACTAACCTACTTTTCATGACTACCATATCAGTTCCCATTCCAAAGGTCCTCGAGAAATTTATCAAAGACATGATCAAAGAAGGTCATGCCGCAAATACCAGCGACCTCGTCCGCAAAGCTCTTATGAAATATCGCGAGGATGAAGCAGTTAACTCAGTCTTACGCGCAGAACAAGAAGGTCGAGAAGGAAAAAATCTTACTGGTGATCTCGATGAGCTTGCAAAGAAGTTTCATGGCTGGAACTCATGAGTATAACAATATTCTACCGTCCGGAATTTATCAGAATGTACCGAGGGCTTCAAGCTGACCTAAAAGAAGAAACACGAAAAGCTATTGAATTATTTAAGAATCGCAAAAACCATAAGCAGCTTAAGGTTCACAAACTTCATGGAAAAATGCAGGACCGCTATAGCTTCTCGGTTAATTATAGATACCGCATTGTCTTCAGATTTGAAGGTAAAAATACCCTTGCCCTGCTCACCGTTGGAGATCATGATATCTACCAGTAGCAAAACACCAACTATTGCTTAGTATAAGCCTATATGCTATAAATATAGCCTGTAATCTATTGATGAAAGCACGTATAAATCACCAAATAAAAGCGCCTGAATTGCGCGTTATCACAGCTGAAGGTGAGAACCTCGGCGTTATAACCACAGAAAAGGCATTGGCAGAGGCCAAAGCACGTGGACTTGATCTCATTGAGATTTCCCCTACTGCAATCCCTCCCGTGGCCAAGATTATGGATTATGGTAAGTACCAGTACGATGAAAAGAAGAAAGAGAAAGTAGCTAAGTCCCGCACACAGATCAGTGAATTGAAAAGTGTCCAGGTCAAAATAGGTACCGGCGAACACGATCTCGAACTCAAAGCCAAAAAAGCTTCAGAGTGGCTCGGCGAAGGTAACCGCGTAAAAGTGGACCTCTACCTCGTCGGACGTTCCAAGTTCATGGATCTCAACTTCTTGAAAGAACGTCTTGATCGCATCTTGAAGCTCATAACGGTTGAATACAAGATCTCTCAGGAACCAGTGAAGGGACCAAAGGGACTTACTGTTTACTTAGAAAAAAAATGATCAATTATCAATAACACAATGATCATTGAACATTGCATCATTGAATAATTAACTACAATGTCTACAACAAAAACAAATAAATCATATTTAAAGCGAATCAAGGTTACCAAGAACGGTAAACTCATCGCTCGTAAGCCTGGTCAGAACCATTACAATGCAAAGGAGCGCAGTGGTACAAGTATGAGCAAGCGTCGCACACAGGTTATCACTATGGATAACAAAGCTCGCAGTCGTTTCCTTTCAACAAGCTTTTAATTACTAATTACTTAATTTAACTAACATGGTACGTGTCAAAAAAGGAGTCAATGCACTAAAGAATCGCCGTAATATCCTCAAGCAGACAAAGGGTTTCCGTTTCCGCCGTTCAACAAATGAGAAGGCTGCTATCGAAGCTCTCCAGCACGCTGGTGCTTACGCTTTCGCTCATCGCCGCGACAAGAAAGGCGACATGCGCCGTCTCTGGAACGTAAAGATCAACGCTGGTCTCCGTGCCATCGACGCAAAGCTTTCATACAGTAAATGGATGGGTAATGCCAAGAAGAAAGGCATCGCTCTAGACCGCAAAGCTCTCGCTCACCTCGCAGAATTCAAGCCAGAGACTTTCGCTCGTGTTGTTGCTTCTGTTGGTAAATAGTTTCTTCTAGCGCGCTTTCAAATATAGGACCGCGAAAAGGCCTCTGTTAGGGGCTTTTTTGTTGGGTGGTGGGTGGTTTTAGGTGGTATTGACAAATAGATATTTGGCGTGCTATAATAGTATTATAAAGTTAAAGTTCTTTTAAGTCCGAAATTGGTTGTAGAAATCAGTCCCCGAACGTCTCGGAGATTGCTACTACAACAAATTCAAAATAGGATCCTTATGAACATTTGTAACTTAATTGGATGGGTTGGGATGATCTTGTTCCTTGTGAACTACTTTGCTGTGTCGAACAAGAAAATCGATCCGGCAGGCAAACTCTACAATTCCATTCAGATTATTGCGGCCACCGCAATTGCCATTAGCCTCCTCCCGATTAAAGCCTGGCCGACCATTGTGTTGGAAGGATTCTTTATCGGAATTGGTTTCATGGCAATATTCAAGAAAACAAAATCCTGACACTTCAATCTTTCAGGTAACCCGATTCTCTCACGAGGTCGGGTTCTTCTTTTTCCCCATGTTGCAAAAGTGACAACTCGTTTTTCTCATATAATAGCCAGGGTCGCCGAGTGTTTTTTATCATTTTCGCCAAATGGGAATTAAGCATTTTTTGAATAAATTTGATTCGAATTCAAGCCATTTTATGGAGGTGTTTTTACTTAATTCTCATTTAGAAAAAATAGCAATTTTAAAGCTATCCGTCCCAGGCATTTTATGGCTAAAATGTTTTTGGCCAATTACTAAACCTCATAAGGCTTCAACCTCTCCGGCACTATCGCCTTCACACCTAATTCATCGTTGAGGCGCTGAGCGAGATGCATAGATGCACCTGGTTCGCCCATGACGACGAAGACTTCTTTGAGCTTCCCTTTTCCGCCAGATGAGTCACCAGCGGTGGCAACAAATTCTACGAGGTGATCGCCGTCTTTGTGAGCAGAATAGCCGTAGAGGGTTTCTATATGTGCTTTGACAGCAACTTTCTCGCCGTGGATAGTGACCTTCTTATTCCCATCAGCGAGCTCGCGACCGAGAGAACCGACAGATTGATAGCCGACAAGGAGGATGGTGCTTCGAGCATCGCCAAGAAAATGCTGTTCATGACCGATGACGCGACCACCGACCGACATGCCTGAGCCTGCAAGAATGATCTTGGCACCATTCAAATGATCTATACCCTGCGACTCACGCTGAGACTCAACAAAAGTGAGATGTGGGAATGAAAAAATATCATCACCATTCTTTATCTGTTGTTGAGCATGTTGATTGAACAGCTCAGTGCTCTCGCGATAGACCTCAGTAGCTTTCTCTCCCATTGGCGAATCGAAGAATACTGGGACTGAAGGAATTTTCTTATCTTTAACAAGATTGTTAATTTCATAGAGCAATACCTGTGAACGGTCGAGGGAGAATGCAGGAATAACGAGAGTACCACCACGAGCAAGCGTATCGTTGATGGCTTTAGTGAGCTCTTCGAGACGAGTATCACGCGTTTCGTGATTACGGTCGCCATAAACGCTTTCCATAATGAGATAATCGACATCGCCAACGGCTTCAGTGTCACGCAAGAGTGGCGCTGGTGAATTACCGAGGTCGCCAGTGAAGAGGATTTTTACCTTTTTATACGCATCATTCGAATTCATTTGTTGATTTGCATCGACCGTGAACTCAATCATGGAGGAGCCCAATATATGTCCTGCATCTTTAAGGAACACTGAAACGCCAGGTGCCACCTCAAAATTTTCATGATAGGCGATGGTTTTCCATAGAGGAAATACACGAGCTACATCGTCGGTATTATACAAAGGTTCTATGCCGTATTGTTTCGCTTCCATGGTGAGAATATTTACCGCATCATTCAAAACAAGCTCTGCCAATTCGCGAGTCTCTGGGGTCGAATATATTACGCCCTTAAAGCCTTCTTTGACGAGTTTAGGGATACGACCAACGTGATCCAGATGAGCATGTGTAATCATCAACACATCGATCGATGAAACATCGTAGCCGAAAGGTTCGCGGTTCTGATCTTCAGCAACTTTTTCTCCTTGGACCATGCCGCAATCAACAAGAATTTTTGAGGATTTTACCCCGCCTTTACTAGAACCACTCTCACCCGCTACTTCAAAAAGGAAATTCGCACCCGTGACTGTCCCAACGCCCGTACAGAAAGTGATTGTATTCATGGAGATATTATAACTTAGATTCCAGGGACTGACATACCATGTCCACAAAAGTAAAACACCTGATATCAGCAGATACCAGGTGTTTTACTAATGATTGCGAGAGCAGTGACCTGGATATTCCAGGTGGGTCGTCTATCGCTGACATGCCTGAGCATAAGCGAATGCTAGCTTCAAAAGCTAATCGATGTCCCGTTGAAAGTTTAAGGTTTTACTCTCGCAACCTAATCTCATTATATTCCTCTAAAAAAGGAATGCAAGCCTACTCGAAAATACCATCCAAATTCATATCGTACAAAATCTTCTCTTGAACAAGAGTGTAATCTATAAGTTCATCTTTTTTGAACCATAAAGCGATTTCTTTATCTGCTTCCTCGACTGAACCGGAAGCGTGAACTAGATTGCGGATAGATCTGTCTTGGATATCTGAAAATTCATATGAATCAAGGACAAAATCACCACGGATAGTGCCAACATCTGAACGAAGTGGCTCGGTTCCTCCAGTTATTTTTCTCACAACAGGCACCACGTGCAATCCTTGCCATACCATAGCGATCACAGGACCTGCTGTCATATATTTCGAAAGGCGATGCAGAATATGCTCCCCCATTTTGACCGGATCAGGATGTTTTATATTTAGCTTATGCTCGGTCGCATGAGCGATGAATTTCGCGCCGGTTTTACGAATCCATTCTGGATCATTCGTATAATGTTTTTCTACGAGCTCTTTGGTTGGGCGCACCAGCTTCATCCCAACAAGTTTTAGACCAAGTCGTTCATAACGCTGGATTATCTCGCCAATAAGAGTTCGTTGAATGCCATCTGGTTTGATAATGACGAGGGTACGTTCGTTTTTAGGGTGTGATTTCATAAGCACATTGTAAACGGTAATCATGAATTAGTAAATTCACCACTGGGTTAAACAGTAAACAGAAATTACGCCGTTAAAATCTCAGGGTCACCTTTGGTAATAAGAACAGTGTGCTCAAAATGCGCACTTGGACTACCGTCAGACGTCTTGTACGTATATCCATCTAGATCAAGCTCGACATGTCGGTCGCCGAGATTGAAGATGGGTTCGATAGCGATAACCATACCCGGTTTGAGCACTGGCCCCTTGCCTGCTTCGCCATAGTTTGGCACGAATGGGTCTTCGTGCACCTCGTAACCGACTCCATGTCCCGCAAGTTCTTCGACAATGCCAAATCTGCCGGCCACACCGATGCGCTCTATGGCACTACTTATGTCTCCAACCTTCTTACCCCCTTTGGCAGCCTTTATACCGACCGAGAGAGCCTCTTTGGTCGTGGCAAGGAGACGTGCACAGTCAGCGGAGATATTCCCCACTGGCACAGTCACAGCCGCATCACTTATCAGACCTTTGTGGATCATGCCGAGGTCGAGCGTGAC
>CAIUUK010000030.1 GCA_903902315.1 uncultured bacterium
ACACATATTCTTCAATTAGACTCAAGAAATACTCATTATTTAGTTTTATTAAAAGCGGAATTAATAGAGGATTAATAAATTTTTTATATATTAATAAAATTGGCATTGTTGGTATATTAAAAATATTATTTATATTTAAATGATATTTTTAATATGAAAAGAAAAATAGCGTTCATAAAATACGGCGGTTTGGCTGTTGGAGGAAGTGAGTTGTGGCTCCAAAAGATAGCTGCAAATCTCCCTAAAGATCAATTTGATATTGATTACTTTTATTGTGATGCCTCACTATTGATTGGAATAGACTATAAACCAGGAAATACTAACCAAGATCGAATGAGATATATGAAAGATCATGGCATTAATCTCATAAAATTCCATGTTGACGCTGTTGATTTTAGATTCCATTATCATTGTTGGATTGAAACAGATTTCTGGAAAGTTTTTAATCCAAAAAAATATGATCTGGTCCAAACTGTCAAAGCCGGTCCAAAAGAATACCCTTTTTACTTAATTAACCTTCCAGTTGTAGAAATGATTACGCTAGCTAACAGACCGGATATTAGTAAAAATGTCGCATGGAGTTTCCACCCTTCCTCATGGCAGAGAAATGTATGGTTGAAAAAGGGTGGTGATTCCAAAAGAAGTTCCGTTCTTCCTCCTCTGCTAGATAAACCATTAACAACAGAAAACTACAGGATACAACTTGGCATACCGAACGATGCTTTAGTTGCAGGTTATCATCAACGTGCTGATGATAATATATATAGCTCAATTCCCCTTAACGCTTTTGCTAAATGCCAAAATCCTAAATGGCACTTTATCATCAAAGGTGGAAGTAATTTGTATAAAAAACAAGCCCAGGATCTAAAATTGAAAAATATCCACTTCCTCCCTTCAGACGGAGAAGACGTAACCGTTTCAAAATTCCTCAACACCCTAAATATTTTTGCACATGGACGAAAAGATGGTGAGACATTTGGTGCTGTAATAGCTGAAGCTATGATACACGGAAAACCATGTCTATCACACTATAGTGACACGGGCCTTAATGCACACAAAGAGACTATGGGTACTGCTGGATTATTTGCTATGAATGAAAAAGATTATACCGACAAACTTTACTCATTATTTAGTGATAAAAGACTTAGAGAGACACTTTCGGCTGAAGCGATAAAGAACGCTAGTAAGTACAGCATTGAAAGCACAGTCAAACGTGTTACTGATGTATATGAAGAGGTACTTAATGATCCATCTAGATTATATATTCACATAAACCTCATCACTAAATTACGAGACACAATAAGCGTTTACTTGGTATTCTTCATCAAGAAAATTAAGAATATGATACGATAACGACATGTTAAACATCATCTCTAGATCATATGTAGAAGGTGAAATAAATGGACCACAAAAGGTTGTAACAAACCTTATAAAAGGTTTAGAGATGTTGGATTATCCATATTGTATAAACAGAAATTTTGAAGCTACTTCACAAATATGGATACACGATGATCCATTAGCCCTTGCCGAGGTTTGTAGGCGCAAATTAAACGCCATAGTTGGACCGAATATATACATATTACCTAGGAATATCCCTAGCGATTTGAATATGTCTAAACTTATATATATTCAACCATCTAGATGGATTTGTGACTTCTGGAAAGTGCTTGGATTTGAGAGATGCCCTATCGATGTCTGGCCATCAGCTATAGACACCGATGAATTTTCTGAACGGGCGAAACCTGGATTGGGAAACGTCTTGATTTATTACAAACAAAGATCCATCGAAGAACTCAACTTTCTCAAGGAAATACTTGATAGAAAAAAAATAAGTTATAAGGTTATTGTATACGGTTCATACAATCAAAAAGATTATATTGATAGTCTAAAAAAAGCGAAATATGTCATATGGCTCGGAAGACACGAAACCCAAGGCATAGCTCTAGAAGAGGCACTAGCAATGAATGTCCCAATGTTGGTTTGGGATGTGAATTACCTAGGCCACTGGCTTCCAAGGGAAAAAGATAAAAAGATATATACAGCAGATGAACTGGCTTACAAAAATACAACTTCAGCTGAGTATTTTGACGATAGATGCGGAATAAAAATTAAGGATCAACTACAAATAGAGGCATCAATCGCCAAAATGGAGTCTAATTGGAAGATATTTACACCTCGCGAATATATCATCGAAAATTTAGGTCTCAAAAAACAAGCCCGAGAATTGATTGACCTGTTTGAAAAACATTTCAACACATCTTACGAAGCAGGAAAAACTGAGTTGCTAAAAAACAATAAAAAATGGCTGAACGCTAAATTCAAGTTCAAACTGTACAGTTTCTTTAAAGCAATGAGCAAAAAAATATCTGGAAAGAAAGGATAAATCTTAAATGACATTTACTGATATAATACCTCCTACATGACCTTAAAAGACCACCCAAACACCCCAAAAGTATCGATTATAACTGCAACATTCAATCGCGAGGCATTCGTTCGTGAAGCGATAGATAGTGTTTTGGCTCAATCATTCAAAAACTGGGAAATGGTTATTATCGATGACGCATCTACAGACAACACTGAACGTGTTATCAAAAAATATATCGACGGTGAAGCACGAATAAAATATTTCAAAAATGACAAAAATCTAGGTATAGCAAAGACCAGAAACAGAGGATTGGAATTGGCACGAGGCGAATATATCGCCCCACTCGATAGCGACGATATCTGGCTAGATAACAATAAACTACAGAAACAAGTGGAATTTCTCGATATCAACAAAGACTACTGTATGTTGGGCGGTGGTATCATGCATATAGATGAAAATTCCAAGCAGGTTAAAAAAGTCTTATTCCCTGTTTATGATTCATTGATCAGAAAGATTATCCTACAGTTCAACCCTTTTCCTCAGTCTACGTTGCTCTACAGAAAATCAGTTGCACTAGAGTGCGGCGGTTACTCAGAAACATACAAGGTTTGTGATGACTATGAGCTCTGGCTAAAGATGGGATTGGATCATAAGTTCACAAATATTCCCCAAGTCTTGGCAGGATATCGCATACATGGAGGCAATATCACCAAAACAAAAAGACTTACAACTACAAAAGAAATCCTGGAGATTGTGAAAAATTACAGTTCAAAATATCCTCGTGCATGGCTTGGTATCGCGAAAGCTTATTTGCGTTTATTGCTCGCTTATCTAGGTAGTTAAAGGTACCTCTAATCTATCTTCAAGACCTTTTTTAAAACATCTTCTGGAACTTCTTTTGTTTCTGATACTTTTGGCACAGCTGGTGTCACAGGTGCTGCAGGTGCAGTAAGCTTTCCTTTTGCGAGCGCGGCAGCTAAAGCATTTTTTAATTGGTTAACATTTTCTTTGGTTTGGGCTTTTGGATCAACTTTAGGTGTATTTTGGATTCTGGGTGTATTTGATGGTGCTACCGTCTGGTCAGTAGTTTGCGTAGCTGACAAGGGCTTACTTAAAGCAGAAAGTGAAATCGGCTTTACTGGTGGTTGATTATTTTCTTTCACTTCAATTGACTGAAGTGAACCAACTGAAGCTGGTGCAGGTGCAACTGGCGCTACTGCAGTAAAAGCTTTCTTAAACGGCTGATGCTCTTCAATGGGTTTTGCTACTTGACTTGGTTTTGTCGTCAATTTATTCAATGATTCTCTAAGTAATGGAGATGGCGCAGTTGCTCGTACAGGTGGCGTAAATTTAGTAATAGGCTTAGGTGTAGTTAGTGGAGCTGAAGCCTTGGAAGGCACTGGGGCAGCCGCAGGTGCAGCAACTTTCTGCTCTGGCTTTCTGAAATCCCCTCCCTGACTAGCTTTTGCCACATCTCCGCTCTTGTCGCCTTTTTTCCCAGGCACAACCGTCGCTTCGTGGAACTTATTTATAATTACTTCAACGTCCTCACGTTTACGAGCGAATTGCTCACGAGATGCATCTATAATTTCTTTTACATATGAGATTTTTTGCTGTGGAATAGGACCCATCGAAGTTGCTGAAAATGGTGCGGATGTTAGACCATTGATCATGAGTTTGAGATACATCTGGAATTGACCGAGGTTAACCAAATCTTCCATCGTGAACTGAGGAGCAAATTCTTTTTCAAGAGCCTCAGCGTCAGTAGCACCAACTCGAAACACGATCATAGTACCGACGTTACCAAACACCGCCGCACTGACTGTCTCATCCATTTGTTCAATGTACTGATGAGCGATGGTCAAATTGAGTTTATACTTACGCGATTCCGAAAGGATATCTGAGAAAGATGCGTTGGCAAAGTTCTGGAATTCATCCACGAAGAGGTAGAAATGTGGGAGCATTTTGACGACACGATCTGGGACATCTGCGCGTGACATAGCTGCGAGATAAATTTTTGTAACAAGCAATCCTCCGAGGAGCTTCATGTTCTCATCACCGATGCGGCCCTTTGAAAGGTTGATTATTATAATTTTACTTTCATCCATCGCCTTACGAAAATCAAAACTCGAAACCGGCTGACCGATCATGTTACGAATAAGAGGATTGGCAGTAAATTGACCGACTTTGTTTTGGATAGCTGGGACTGCTTCAGCGGCCATACGTTCGGTATAGTTGGCAAATTCTTTAACCCAAAAGGCTTTAACGGAAGGATCTTGAACTTGAGCGACAATTTCATTTCTATATGCTTTATCTGAAAGCATGCGATTTACACTGAGCAAAGTTGTACCAGGAACTTCGAGAAGTGCGAGGAGAGTGTTCGTGAGGATATATTCCATGCGTGCTGACCAGGCGTCCTCCCAAATTTTCTTGAAGGTACTCATGAGACCACCAACTACTAGATGGCGTTTTTTTGGATCAACACTTTCGAGAACATTAAATGAGATGGGGTAATCCGTATCAAAAGGAGCGATGATAATAACATCGCGGATGCGCTCTTTTGGAACATACTCTAGGAGAAGGTCTGCTGTCTTGCCGTGTGGATCGATGAAGGCCATACCGGCTCCATTCTGTATGTCTTGCACCGCCATGTTTTCGAGGAGAGTAGATTTACCCATACCTGTCTTACCGATGACGTAGACATGTTTTGTTCTATCTATAGATTTAATACCGAATTTGACCCGTTTATTGCGGGCATCAGTCTCAGCGAAATATGTTACGCGGTTGTCGTCCATAATATAAATAACGGAATTTAGTTCTATTGTAACATAAAATAATAATCATAAAAACAAACCCTGCCAGCACGTATGCCGACAGGGTTTAAGGATGTTTTCCAGCCGCTTCCTGAGGCTAGGTTAATTGTTATGGAAACATAAGGAGAAAGAATGATTAAATGCGACTACGAGCCATCTCAGGGTCCAGTTCACCAGTTGAAGCACCATCAACAGACGCAAACGCGACTACACGAGCTAGTAGGTTTGACCGTCGTTGATTGATAACTTCTTCTGGCACCTTCTGCGTTCTAAGCTTGGCGCCAATAGGCCGACCAAGAATTTCTGCAGCCGAAGCAGGACCACGCACTTTGCCACTCCCTACCGATGTGTCATTCTTTGCCATAACTTTTTATCTTTCGTTGACCGAGTTTTTTGTTTAGAACTTTTCGCACCGCTACCATCAAAGGAATTTGGATTCGATCCAAAACAGTGCACCAGATACAAATAGTACAACTTCTACAGAAAAATGCAAAGGGGGGGGTAACGCGAATTCTAACCTAAACTGTACATAACTACTTCAGTCAACTAAAGTGGCACTATTAAAAAGTCTCCGAAGTGGAAGCTGTTGGTTTTATAGTGATAGTCGAAGTGCTACTTCCAGCAACAAAAGGCATGACGAATTCCCTGTTATAAACACTGCCAGCATTCCAAAGTAACCAACCATCCGCGCCAGCGTCGGCAGTGGCCTGCATCTGTGTATGAACCATGGCTGGTGTATAAATTGCACCGAGATCGAATGCTTGTAACCATGGACGAATCTTCGCTAAATGAATATCAGAAACATCTGGCGAACTTGTAGATATCAAAGCGCTCGAACTCGCCATAGATAAAGCAAGTACATTTTCACGCGTGACAGCTGTAGCCAATTCATATTTTACAATCTGATATGGATGTTCCGCAGGTTTTGTATAATTTAAAAAACCAGAAATATAATGCGATGGATAAACCATTGGATCAACATAATTAAAATATGGCAAAGCATTTTCAAAATACTGACCTATACCCATATCGCCTTTATCACTTGTAGTCTGACCAAATAGATCAGCTGAAATTGGAATGCCCAGAGGAGACAATTCATCATGTAGATATGAGAAAAACTGTTTGAGAACATGCGCTTTAGTTGTACTAGCAGTCTTATCAAAAACAGCAGTAGAAATTCCATCAGATGGAAAACGAACATAATCAAAATTAATTTCATCAAAACCGACAGCATATGCTTGCTTAGCGATATCCGTAACATATTTCCACATAGCCTCTTTATCAGGATCAGCCCAATACGCTCCACCAGAATCTTTCCAAATCGCCCCTGTATTTTTATTATGAACAGCCCATTCCGGATGAACTTTGACTATGAAAGGATCTTGAAAAACAGCAACTCTTCCTATGACATATACGCCTTTAGCATGGAGCTTTGCAATCATTTGCTCAATGTCTGGTATTCGCACTTGAACTGAACCAGCACTAGTTATTTCTGGATCATCCATCGGAAAACTAATTCGTCCACTATAATCCTTCACATCTATGACCAAACTATTTACTTCAGTACTTCCATCAACCAGACTAAACATTTCTTTTTGGAATGAAGGTGTACCAGCTGACCAACTCGTAAAATATACTGCTTTAACAGTTTGTGGAGCTGAGATATGCGTAACTACAAATTCTGGTGGAGTTGATGATGCTACTATTGCCGCCGTTGTTGCTTGATCAGGAGAAGCCTGGCCATTACCAAAGGATATTTTATTTACTGGTAATAAACTCAAAGCTACTCCACCAATCAAAAGAATTATGAAAGAAACAGCGATGACTGTTACTACTTTTGTTTTTGCACTGTAACCTTGTGTACCCATTAATTAACAATTGTCTCAGCTTTTTTTGTATCAACGAATGGTGCTGAAGAAGTTTGTTTATCTAAATTTTCAGCTGACTGAGCCGGCTTTTTAGTCGCATATGCAACAGCAATAATCAAAATCCCAATAATGACATACAGGATAGTGTTCCAAACTGTTGGTAATCCAGAGAACAAAGCGATGATAATAATAAGCGCACCGAAGATAATTATAAGTTGGCGTTTTGACATAGTGGTAGAGATTATAGCGTCAAATGAGGGTTTGTGGAAGCTTGCTTATAGGAAACCAGATGATTCAGCAGAATTGCTACTAAGCCAAACGTTGAGATTAAAAATCTGGGACACAAATTTTTCGATATTCTATGATTGATAATCATTCTCATTTACACCTAATACCGTGGCTTAATATCGTATCTAATTGAGAACTTTTTTCAATTAAAGTATTCTTGTTTTTTGACACCTAGTTAATCAAGATAAAAAGTTATACAATTACTCTGGAAGAAATGCAACAATTAGCAAAAGGATAAGATCATGAACATTTTCTCTCAACTTAATGAAGACGATATCCGGCTATTTACTCCATTTGAAAACAAAAAAGTAGTTGGACGGATTTACAAAAAAGGACAATTGTTTGTCGGAGAAATATCCGGCATATCAGTGCCAAATGTTTGTATATTACGCATGGAGCCAATAGTTAAATTGACTCCGCATTTGGAAAACAAAAACCCAATGGATCACAACAGTGCTTTGATCGAAGATGGTGACAAGGTCATTGCTGGAACATTTTCTGTAAAGGCTCGACCTTTTACTTTAAATGAACCTGAAAAAGTCACTCAGGATGACCTTCAGGATCAAAACACTCTTGTTATCAAATTTACTGACGGCAACGTAATACTCTCAACCAGACCAGATGACACCAAATCGGTCGAGGATTTCCTTGCACTTCAATAAAATTTAGTAACGAGACAAGCCGCATAACCCTTAAAAGTTACGCGGTCTTTTTATTCATCTACAAATTATTCCTTACTCACAATAACCACAAACTCTCCCCTAACTTTGTCAGGATGTATTTCGAAATAATTTTTTACTTCTTTTGCACTGCCACCGATTATTTCTTCAAAAATCTTTGTCAATTCACGACAGACTGTAACTTTTTTAAGTAAGACATCTTCTGAATTATTAGCACCACTCAAATGCTCGACAAGTGAATCTAATGTTTTCATTATTCTATGAGGTGACTCATAAAAAACCATTGTTCGTTCTGATATAGTTATCTCTTTAAACAAAGTCTCTCTACCCTTTTTATGAGGCAAAAAACCTAAGAAAGTAAAATCTGCACAAGGCACACCGGCTACAGACAAAGCTCCCGTCAAAGCTGATGGTCCTGGTATAGCTTCAATTTTTATTTCACCAGACAAAATTTCACTTACGCAATCTCGTCTAATTCTCGAAACAAGTTCAGCACCAGGATCAGATATGCCAGGCGTACCAGCGTCTGAGACCAGAGAAATATTTTTTCCATCTTTGAGAAGACCTATAATTTCTTCTACTCGAGAAATTTTACTATGCATATGATACGACTTAGTTGGAACAGATATGTTATGTCGATCAAAGAGACGTTTGGTCATCCGAGTATCTTCACATAGCACCAAATCTGATGAAGCCAAAACTTTCAAAGCTCGAAGTGTAATGTCCTCGAGGTTACCTATGGGAGTGGCTACGATTGAAAGTGTAGACATATAGAGACTCTAGCAGTAAACTAACTCCATGGCAAAATCAATCATCTACATAACCAGAGATATAGAGCGCGCCCTCGGCATGGACCCAAACCAGCAATACCATATAGTATGCAATAAATGCGCATATTCAGAATCAATTAAAACAAAATTTCCTGAATTTGTAACGCTTATAGATTCATCTACGACTACCTCTGCAACCACACCTGCAAATACAAAACCCATGGGCACGAGTGAACTCATAGTAAATTTTACAAAACAATATAAAGAAAAAAACGACTTACAGAAAAAAAGTGACCTCCTAGTTTTCAAAAACACATCTCGTGTTGAAGCTAGTGCAGTTGAAAATAGTTGGCATCTTATCAATCCAAAATCATCTCTCGGTGAGACTATTGAAACGAAAATTAGTCAGGTAGAGTGGTTAGGTGATCTTGGTAAAAAATATCTTCCTCAAAATCTCATCCTCCAAACCAAACAACTCGTCTGGACCAAAACACCTTTCATACTTCAGTGGGATCATGGACACACCGGCGGTGGAACAGTCCTCATAAACTCTGAAGCAGAATTACAAAAAATCAAAGTAAAATTTCCTGAACGCATGACCAGACGAACAGAGTATATTCGTGGTCCATCATTCACAGTAAACGTTGTCGTCGCCCCTCACAAAATCCTCGTTGGAAATATCAGCTACCAGATTACCGGCACACTTCCATTTACTGACAACATGTTTGCCACTGTTGGAAATGATTGGGGTTTGACTCACAGTTTGTTGAATGAAGAAGAAATAGAATATATCCACGAAATGGCTCAAAACATTGGCAAAAAAATGAACATTTCCGGATGGAGGGGTTTGTTTGGTATAGATGTTATCCGTGATGATGATAAAAATGAAATAAAACTTATAGAAATAAATGCTCGTCAACCAGCATCAACAACCTACGAATCTAGGTTGCAGTTATATAATCGTTCGCAAGGTGTAAAAGGGATTACTTTGTTTGAAGCACATTTGAAAGCACTCCAAGGTGAGGATACCGAGGAAGAGCTAATTCTAATCAATGATGGAGCACAGATTTTACAGAGAATAACAAATAAACTCTGGTCTATTTCCGCTGAAAAAATTGCAAAGCTCGAGTCGACTGGTTACACAACCATTTCTTATGTAAATACCATGCACAACGAAGATTTACTTCGCATCCAAAGTCCATTCGGAATCATGGAAACTCATGACAGATTCAATAAAAGAGGAAAAGAGATTTTGGATATGCTAACTCAGTAAATATATGACGACCAAAAAACTCACTCCACAAGCACTCTCAATCATCGACCAATACTTACATTTCAAAGTCGGTTCTGGTGAGTGTTCTGTTCCATATTTTAATAATAAAACAATTAAGAGACGCGCGGCTCTTCGTAGTGTAAGTGGTAAAGGTAGTCCACATGAAATCCTTGAGGAGGTTCAGTCGATTTTTATTAAGGACCACGTCAACCTTGCAAGTGTAACAAATGAATCACTTAAAAAAGTTCTGACTGACAGTAACATTGGCATTGATTGTTCAGCTTTTGCTTATTATATTCTCGACGCTGAATCAGTCGCTCTAGGCAGAGAATCAATCAAAAAAGGAATTTACTTCAATAGTGCAGTTGGTTTAATTGGAAAAATCCGTTGTGCACTTCGCCCAATCGAAAATTGTGATGTCTCAACATTTGCTCATGATAAAAACAGCACTAAAATCGGTTTAAAAAATGTTCAACCAGGAGATTTCATCACCATGACCAATGGTCCAGAAGGAGGTGAAAGGAATCACATACTCGTTGTCCATCAAGTTGACGAAAATAAAATCTATTATTCGCACGCTGTAGCTTATCCAGAGGATGGTGTTTATGGCACAGGTATCAAACAAGGTGCAATTGAAATTACAAAACCAAACGAATCACTGACTGATCAAATCTGGACTGAAAATATACTTTTTATTCGTGCACAAAAATCACAGATTGAACTACGAAGATTGAACATAATGTGTTAGGATGTTTCCATGCTCAACATTCTGCAAGGTACTGCTGATTTGGCTTACATTATAGGTTTTATGCTTATTGGCTGTATAACAGCTTTTCTTTGGGCGCCACTACTTACGCGTGTACTTTATAGATTCAATGTTATCAAAGGTGCAAAGACTGAACTTCAAGGATTAGGTTCACACGCTTACAAAGCACAGACTCCAGTCATGGGAGGTTTACTAGTTATACTTACTGTTGCACTTATAACTTTCCTCTTTAATTGGTCACGCAGTTTCACATGGGTTCCAGTTTCAGTCATGCTCATATCTGCTCTACTTGGAGGAATTGACGACCTTATGAGTATTTATGGCGCAGAAAGACAATCACGCAAACTAAGTCACATCATGAATCTCATCCGCGTACACAAAGACTGGACGATGAGAATCTGGTATGCAATCACTTTGCCTTGGACAGCTTTCAAACGCATGTCTGTATGGTTAGGCTCACGCACCCGTCGAGGTGTTCTAGTCCATGAAAAACTCATCCTTCAGTTTATTGCTGGCGCAGTTACAGCTTGGTGGGTTTATTCGAAACTTGGTCCAGCATGGCATTATATCTATTTACCTTTTGATTTTAATATTGACGCTGGATGGTTAATCATGCCCATCGTCGTCCTCGTTGTCATGTTTACAGCTAACGCCGTCAATATCGCTGATGGTATGGATGGTCTAGCGGGTGGTATGCTCATCACAACCTTCAGTGCACTCACACTCCTTTCATGGATAAATGGTTTTGGTGAGATTGCTATTCTCAATGCAACAACAGTTGGAGCACTCGTTACTTATACCTATTTCAATATAAAACCAGCCAGATTTATGATGGGCGATGTAGGATCATTGGGTCTTGGTGCTCTTCTCGCTGTTAATACTCTCGCCATTGGTGAACTTGGTTCCCTCTTTTTCCTTGGATTTATGTTTTATATAGAAGCTTTTTCAGTGCTCATCCAAGTTGGCTCACGATATGCTTTTGGTAGAAAAGTTTTCGCTATGGCACCTCTTCACCATCATTTTGAAATAAAGGGCTGGAGTGAAGAAAAAACTGTTATGCGCTTCTGGGTCATACATTTCATTTTCGTGGTCTTTGGGTTTTGGTTGGCGTTACACTAAAACACATGGATTACTTACATTGGGATGAAAAAATAATAACTTATTTCTCAGATAAGACTGTGACTGAGATGTACGATCGTGGCTATGTCTTTACTCGCATTGGAAAAGGGGTGATGCACCAGACTCGATCTGTGCGCATTGATTTGTCAAAGTTTGAATTGTCGAGTGAAAATAGAAGGGTGTTAAAGAAAATGAATGGCGGTGCTGTTTCAGAAAACATCTCACTTCAGTCAACTGAAGTGCCGATAAAAAACTATACTTGGCAACTTGGCATGGATGCAAAGTATTTCTATGATACGAAATTCAGGCCAGGTATCATGAGTGCACAAAAAATAAAGGAAATGCTCACGGATCCAATCAAAAGTAATTTCAATCAGCTGCTAGTATATTCAAATAGTCCATCAGGTGTCGCAAAAGAAAGTCAGGAACTCGGCTATTGTATAGCGCATGTCAATTCTTCGCTCATTCATTATTCATACCCCTTCTATCACATCGACATGTCGCCGAAAGATATGGGCCTAGGTATGATGACACTCGCTATTGAATGGGCCAAAGCACAAGGCATGAAATATGTTTACCTCGGATCTCTCCAGCGTCCAACCGATACTTATAAACTTCAATTCGCTGGACTCGAATGGTTTGACGGTGGTAAAGACGGATCACAAACATGGTCAAATGATTTAGAGAAAGTTAAAAATATTTTGATGAAGAAATAGAGACAATCTGCTAGTATAGAACGATGCGAAACGATCCTGCACCAAAACTCCCTAAACACATCCATGTCATCGGTATCTGCGGTGTTGCAACGAGTGCTCTAGCCATCGCTTTCCACAAAGCGGGTGTCAAAGTAACCGGCTCAGACAAAGGCTTCTTTCCTCCAGTTTCAACCGAACTCGAAAGACAAGGTATCTCTTTTTATGCCGGATGGCATCCAGAGAAACTTACTGAAATGAGCGGGACTGATAATAAACCTGATTTTGTAATGATAGGTGGCACTGGCACTAGTCCATCAAATCCTGAGACAGTTTGGGCCAAAGAAAATAGCGTGCCGACTTATTCATATCCAGAAATTCTAGAAAAATATTTCATAAAGAAAAATTCTATCGTCGTCGCGGGAACTTGGGGTAAAACGACAACATCAGCACTACTTTCATACATCTTCATTCATTCAGGTCGTAAACCTGCATATTTTACTGGAGGACTTTCACTTTCACATCCAACTGGCGCACTTTCAGATTCTGATTGGAGCATTGTGGAAGGTGACGAATATCAGATCTCAATCTCAGATCGCCGACCAAAGTTCGTGCATTACGCTCCGACTCACCTTCTTCTCACTTCTGTCTCATGGGATCATGCCGACCTCTATCCAACAGAGAAAGATTATTTTAATACTTTTGAAAAATTAGTAAAAGGCATACCAGAGACTGGATTGATAGTAGCCTGTACAGATGAACCTGGAGTTAATAAAGTAATAACGTCCAGTAAGGCCAAGATAATTACATATGGAAAAAGTGAAGCTACTGACTATTCATATCATTCAATCAGCTATACAAAAAATGGCCTTCACTTCCAGATTACCGTTGGCGATGATTGTTATGAAATTCGCTCGCCAATGCTTGGTCGTTTTAATGTCGAAAATATTACTGGTGCTTTCGCTGTGGCGCACAGAATAGGCATGCCTGCTGACAAAATTATCGCTGCAATAAAAGATTTCAAAGGAATCAAACGCCGTTTTGAAAAGCGGTTCGAAGGCGATGTTACTGTTCTTGATTGTCATGCGCCAACTGCAGAAAAGGCCATGTCAGTCCTCGAAAGTGTCCGTGAAGTCTATAAAAATAAAATCATTGCAATATATGAGCCAAATATCGGTGGTCGTGATCAAAAGACTGCATATAAATATGACAACGCTTTCAAAGATGCGGATGACATTTTGATTCCTCGTCTCAGCCAGCTTAAAGTTGATAAGGAAAAAGTGAAAGAAAAAAATAAGGATGAACCTATGAATGGAAGCGAACTTTTTGAAGTAATAATAAAAACACACAAAGATGTGGCGTATTTCGATGATGACGAATCACTAGTTAATTTTCTAATTTTGAATGCAAAAAAAGACGACTGCATCGTCTTTCTAGGCTCACATGGTTTTCGTGGAATGATTGAAGAAACAGTAAAAAAGCTTACAAAATAAGCCGGATTATTTTCCCTCATCAACAATCTCAGTCTTGACCTCTGGACCAAGCTCTTTGACCGCGAGTGTCATGCCACAATGGTTACATTCGACGACCATGCCTACGGCGAGATTTGGATATTTCACTAGATCGACTTCATTTTTGCATTCTGGGCAGATGAGTTTTGTGTTCATGTTATATATTTAAGCGTTTAAGGATGTCTTTTCATAATAGCCGAATTATCGTATGATGACAACACTCATGACTACTCCGCTTGAACATTACCCTGACTTAGCAGCTGCTCTCGGCGTTTCCGACCTCTATTTCAAGCGCGAAGATTTACATCCGTATGGTTCTCATAAAGGACGATCTATTCCAATTATGATTGATAAATACATCGTTGAAGGAGATGCGCGATTCGCCCTATCTTCGTCTGGTAATGCGGCACTTGCAGGAGCAATGTATATTCAGAAAATAAATAAAGAAATAGCCCAACAAAATTCGACTAAATCTCTACTCGATCTCGACATCTTCGTAGGCAATCATGTGGATGATCATAAATACGAAAAGCTTCTAGCTTATGCAGACGATCATATTCGCATCCTAAAAAAAGAACGGCCACTCCAAGCTCTCACTCAGGCCATGAATGATGGTGTAAGAAGTTTACGCCAATCAACCGATGATAACGCTCTTATCGGTTACAATTCACTCGCAGAAGAACTCTCTGAATCATTTTCTAAAAAGCGGCAGGCGGATGTCCTCGGCGCCATGTTCGTTGGAACTTCTTCTGGTACTACTGCGCAGGCGCTCGCCCAATATTTCTTAAAATCTGCCAGCAAAGAATCATCTGGCGGCTCAGTAAAAAATATCCCTCAAATCCACATCATCCAAACCTCTTCCTGCCACCCTATCGCTGACGGCCTCAATAGCTATGACGGACCCGACGAACCTTCAGACGCCGATGCAATCACCGACATCACCGCCTACCGCAAAAACGACCTTATACCTCTCATCCAAAAGACCGGCGGCTCCGGCTGGTTCGCTACCAACGAAGCTATCGAAACTGCTCGCATTCTCGTAAAAAAACACACCAACCTCGATATCTCCACTAACAGTGCCCTTTCTGTAGTTGGCGTCATGCAAGCTGTTTATTCAGGACATAAGATCGAGGGCGCCGTGGTTTGTTTAATTTGTGGGGAGTAGAGATAATTTACAAGGCTAAATGTTAAATTTTCAATTAGATACATTAGATTTTGATGAACGAATTATCTTTGAGAAAATTAACAGAAGTTCATTTGCTTCTTTCCACAGAACAACTATTCCTTTTCTGTTATCTGGATTAGATTTGGTCTTTTGCTCTTTCATTTAACCTTGAACATTTAGACTTTAGTATTTACTTACAATCCCCTCACCGCCCTAACAAACCTCTCACCTCTCTCCTGCCTAGAAGCATCGAAACCTCCTGCAGCAAAAGCAGGACTGAACAAAACTCGGTCACCGGCACGAGCATGATCGCGGGCTAGACAAACAGCTTCTTCAATATCTGGCGCAGAGAAGATCTCGACGTTTTCGATAGTACTGAGTACTTTACGTTCCTTCATCGTTCCACTGCCTGGGAGGAGCACAACGGTATGCGCATACTGCGGTAATAGGCCATATAACTCTCTATAATCGCGTCCAGCGTCAGCACCACCGAGTATGAGCACCAGATTGCGACTATTGGCCAATGACCTTATACCGGCTATCGTAGAGTCTGGCGAAACGGAAGCCGTATCATTATAAAACTCGATATTTTTGATCTTTTTGACAAGCTCAAGTCGCCCCTTCAAAGGCTTCCATTTTTCAAAAAGTGACTGACAAACCTCATGAGGAACTTTGAATAGAGTCGCGGCCTGTAGAGCAAGCGAGGCATTATCACGGTCATGATTCCATGGTCCAGCTTCACCCATACTAAATATCCACGAAACTGGAATGATCGATGATTTTGTGCGCAACATTTTTGCTTTTGGTTGAAATTTAAATAAATGAATAGCGTCAATCACCTCATCACTTGCAACGATAAAATTATTATAGGTTTGGTATAACAAAATTTCAAAAGGAGATGTTGTGTAAGAGCCTTTTGGTGGAACTGTCGTAAAAATAGCAACGTGCGGACTGACACGCATTTCATGAAGTTCAATCATCATTAATTCAACGATACGAATAAGAACAATGTCTCCGCTCTTTATTTTTTTGAGAGCCGAAAGAATACCGTCACCTGATTCTGAATCAAGAACAAAAAGATTCTCAGTGCCACTAGCTTCGCACGCAACTTCGAGAAGCGGTGAGAGAATTGAAGAAACAGTTGCTTTACCACATGAACCCATAATACCGACAACAGTTACCGGTGGTGCTAGTCTAAAGAAAAGTGTCTCTGGATATTCTATCGGTATACCTTTTTCTCGAGCGGCTTTGAGGAAAGAAGAATCGCGAGGATATTCATGCGAAAGAATAATTAAATCCATATCGAGAAGATCATCGGGTGGTATCGAGCCACAAACATAATTGGCAAGGCCAATAGAACGCAAGAAAACAATGTGATTTTTTAGACGAACCTCACTGCGTAAATCATAGACAGCCACAAGGCTATTGGCTTTTATTAGGAATTTTACATCAGCCACCATTTCCCCTTGTGAACCAAGACCAATGACCGCTATGCGTTTGCCTTGAAAATAATCACGGGTGGTCATGAATGTAAGTATATAAGAAAAAGAGTTCGCATACCAATTAAGGCAAGCAAACTCTTTTTGTGAACTAAAACATCAAGCAGGAACTTGTTCAGTTTCCTGTGACAAATCCTTCGCCAAAACATGGGGAGCGAAGAATGCTTGATAATCATCAACTGTCACAACATCGGCAACACCACCGTTATTGACGACTATGAATTTCTCCTTGTCTTCGGGCTGACCAATGACAACTGCCTGGTGAGGTTCGATAGTGACCAACATGTCATCTGACACGATTCCTGTGGCTGAATTATAACTGGAACCTTCAGCCACAATGCGACTTCCACAACCGACCGCAGTGAATACCAAACCGAAATCCAACTGTGTCTTAGTGTTCACTCGGACAAGGATGGCATGATCATCACCGACTGGAGGCTTGTCCAGAATAGGATGATAATGTTTTCCATTTCTGGCTTTGAAGACTCCAGCTTCCTCGACCAGCTTTCCATCAATAACCCGAGGTGGCATGGTCGTGGACAACTGAACATTCGTCCAGCGACCACCTGGTCCATATTCACCGAGATTCACCTGGTAATGATCCTTGAATTTTCCGCCACGGGCAACTGCGATACCAGGGGCGATCAGGACACCATCAACACCACACAGTCCGTGTAATGGTCCAAAACAAACAGTAAATGTTTTCATAACTCAATGTTCTTTCGTCATTTAACAGAGGATTAATTCCTACTAATTATTCTTCACCACTCAACCGAGTGTTGAAATTTGAATAATAAGTATTTTATCTATTAAACGGCTTTTGGTTACATTATATCACACTATATGCTCTATAGTCAATAGCTTCTTGACTTTGATGAGCTCCTGCAACATAGCTTGTATTTTTAGCTCAAAATCGGGGGAAATCTCGTTTTCAGCGATGAATTGACCCATTTTCCTCATAAAGAGTCCGTAGAGATCATTGAAATAATCCTGCAGAATCTGACGCTTTTCTGGATTAATAAGATCTGGAATAACCTCGTCTCTAGGCCGGTCAAAAGCGCGGATAACTTCAGTCGGACGATTTAATCCTTCATAAACAATACTGTCGTGACACAAAATACCATCGAGAGATGGTGAAGTAAACGAATAATCGCGAATCATTTGTAATGCGCATGATGAAGCGCATGCGGTGCGCTGTTAGTAGTCGGCTTTCACACTAGTAAAGCCTTCTTTAGTGATGATGACATGATCGAGGACACGTATACCCATGAGCTTCCCTGCTTGGATGAGGCGCTGGGTGATTTCCATATCTTCCGGACTTGGA
This sequence comes from uncultured bacterium, assembly GCA_903902315.1. Taxonomy (GTDB): domain Bacteria; phylum Patescibacteriota; class Minisyncoccia; order Phycocordibacterales; family PALSA-1337; genus C7867-002. Next base: position 18,134 of record CAIUUK010000030.1, read on the forward strand.
GTAGCTTCTCCCGATGGATGATTATGAGCGAGAATAAGAGCAACAGCGGATGATTCGAGAGCTGGACGGAATACTTCTCGAGGATGAACAAAATTCGCTCCGACAGTGCCGATAGAAATAACTTCATCTCGGATGACGCGGCTGTGACTGTTGAGATACAGTCCACGCATCTGTTCTTTTGGCAATGAGCGTAATTCAGTTAAATGATCAAATACGTCACGAGCGTTCCTGATAGTCGTAAAGCCTGTTTGATTTTTTGAATATAGGCGACGTCCCAATTCTCCAGCCGCGACAATCGTACACGCTTTGACCTGCGGGATGTCGAGGTCTTTGGCAAGCTTGCTCGCATCGCGTTCAGCGAAGATATTCTTTTCTCCATATTCCCTGATGATACGATCGGTCATACCCAACACGTCTTCCTTGGTCGTGCCAGTGATGATCAGCAGAGCGGTCAATTCAGATATCGTCAAAGCCTCTGGGCCGTGAGCCAAGAGCTTCTCTCGAGGTTTCCCTTCCGGAGGCAGATCCCTGATGAGGAGCGGATACTCGTCATCGAAAGGAGACCGGTCGAGAAACATCGGCATATCGCGGATAATGTATGAATTTTGCTTCTGCATGGGGATATTATAGCAAAACTAATCATGCAAACCAATCTGCAAATCATATAGGCGTTTATATTCCCCTTCTTTGTTCATGAGCAAGCCTTTGTGTGTTCCTCGTTCAATTATCTTACCATCTTTGAAGACTAGAATAAGATCTGCACGACGAACCGTAGACAAACGGTGAGCGATGATAAAAGTCATCCTGCCCTTCATCAATTCTTCGAGTGATTCTGTGATGATCTTTTCAGTTCCAGCATCGAGTGCAGATGTTGGTTCATCTAAGATGAGGATTCGTGGATTTCGTAGGATGGCACGTGCTATGGATATGCGCTGCTTTTGTCCAACCGAAAGCTTCAAACCGCGCTCGCCCACGAGAGTGTCCCACGTATGCGGAAACTTTTGAATAAAATCGAAACAATGAGCCTTGTGAGCAGCAGCTATGATTTCTAACTCTGTAGCTTTGAAATTTCCATATGAAAGATTATTTTTGACAGTATCATTGAACAGAACAGTTTCCTGAGGCACAACGCCTATCTGTGAGCGGAGTTGTTGAAGCGGTATATCGCGAACATCTATACCATCAATACTGACTGCGCCTTCTGTAGCAAAATGATATGCAGATATAAGATCCATAGTCGTGCTTTTGCCAACACCAGACTCGCCCACTAGCGCGACAACTTGGCCTTGCATGACATCAAAACTGACATCATCAAGTATTTTTTGACCAGATTCATAAGCAAACGAGACGTGATCGAACTTCATCGAACCCTCGAGTTTGTATGGGATGGTGTTGGAGTTTTTTGGAATGTAAATTTCCTGTGGTTTGTTAATTATTTCATCGACATCCTCAACTGCCAAAATTCCTTTTTGTATATTCATCCACTGTTTAGAAAAATCTCTAATTGGAGTAAATATACTTCCAATATACATATTTAAGAGGACCAACTCTGATACATTCATATTCCCTTTCAAAATAAAGAATATAGACAAAAGAAATACAAAAACACGAGTAACAAACACTATCATGCTTTGTGAATATTGAAATTTATTCAGATGAATTACGTAGTCAGAAAATATAGAAAGTCCTTTTGTTTTAAATAAATCATTTGATCTATCATGTTCATGATCTTCAGCGGTAAAATCTTTGACTGCACGAACATTTGCCATTGTGTCTGTCGCGTGACCACGAGCAATCGAATACGTTGATTGTACCCTTCTCTGAAAGAAAGCATTTGGTATTGCTGATCGAGCAATTGATAATATATAAATAATTGCAGCTACTAGAAATATAACTCCGAATATCCAATTTACAAAAAATGATATGCCCAACATGACTATGATAGAAATAACTTGTGGAAACAATGGAACCACAGCTTGTGACATGACGTCTTTTATAGACACACCGGCCACGTTGATCTTGTCCCACAATACACCCGAATTAATACTCTTATGAAATGAAAGTGGTAAACGCAGAACATGATTATCAACTTCAGTGTAAAAGCGCACTCGTGCTCGTTCATCCAAAAGAGTCCCTCTCATACCGCTCACACGTCCAAGAGATATAGACAAGAAGGCTACAATTGCCCATATTATAAAAAACAGGAATGCAGCAGAAATACCAAACAACATAAACGGATTAGTTACACTATAGATAATCCTAGAAAACAAATACGTTGCTATTGGGTCCAAAAATGCATTAAAAAATGCCAATATACAAAGTATAATAAATAATTTCCTATCCTCAGCAACAAACGAAATTATCCTTTTAAACCCTTTCACCGCATCACGAAACGTAAAAGTACGCTCTTGTAGAGGTTTATTCATCAATTGAGTATATCAAATTAACTAATTCAATTCATTAAAGATCGGATGAACCTCATCATCCCCTTCATCAAGCATACCACTTTGTAAAAAGCGTTTAGCCTTATCTATTATTTTATTTGCAGCTTTTATCTGTTCATCACTTAATCCCTCTGGTAAAGGTGCATCTAAAATATTACCGATAATTCCTCTTGCAGTATCAAATTTTCTATCAAATTTATCCTCAGCCGAAAACATATGCCTCATCAGCCAAATTATCACGTTACATAATGCTACTTTTCCATTATGGGTATATAAATCAGTATCTACTAGGTGCACACTTGGCAAACTCTCACTTTTTTTAGTTCCAAATACATATTGTGAGGCACTATTTATGTCGACAAGATAAAAGCTGTTCTTCTGTGAAAATTTATCCAAATAATATCTGGCAATCTTTTCATATAGTCCCTCTACTTCCTTGGCTAGCTCAAGGCTTGGTTCAATTTTAACAATATTTTCACCCTTAATTTTATCAACAATTGCATATACTACATCTTCACTTTCTGGAGATTTACCGAGAACAAACTCAACTGGTACTGAAATACCATATTTATCTTGTAATTCTTCGTATAACTCTTGACCAATTTCTGCCATTTCTACTGGATCAAGTTTACCTTTACATCTTTTCTCAAGTGAAGAAAAAGTCTCCATACGGACTATCTTGTCAGGATTATCTTGAATCTCAAGAAGCTTCATACTGCCTTTATGAAAAGTTGAGACGTCACTTTCGAACAAATGGTCTTCAAATGATGTTTCTTTCATGTTGTGATTATACCAAAAAGCACCAACTTTCGCCGGCGCTTTCTGTTTTTTCCGTTTACTGATTACGGATTACCATTTACTTCCTGCGTTTACAGTGTCTCAACCAAAATCAAATTCGTATCCTTTGAACCGCCGAATGGGAAGCCCCAGACGATGACGACTTTCTCCCCTTTTTTAGCGAGCTTGTTTTTGAAAGCGACTTCACGAACAACGACCATGGCTTCTTCAACAGTCTTGAATGTAGCAGTCTCAATTGGCTGACAACCGAATGAAAGTGCGAGCTTGTTTAAATGTTTGGCAGAATCAGACATAACGAGTGTGTGTTCAGAAGGACGATATCGAGCAATCATTCGAGCTGTGCGTCCAGAACGAGTCATAGCAACGATGAATGATGCACCGGTATCATGAGCAATGCGAACTGCGGCTTGAGATATAACATCTGTATCACCATGGACTTCTTCGTGATCAACCATGTTTTCGCATGAACAGTTATCCTGTTCAACACGAAGAGCAATCTTTGTCATCATTTTTACTGCTTCCACTGGGAATTCACCGAGAGTCGTTTCTTCTGAAAGCATGATTGCGTCTGTGCCGTCTTTGATAGCATTAGCAACATCTGAAACTTCAGCGCGAGTTGGGATTGGACTTTTTATCATAGATTCAAGCATCTGTGTTGCAACGATGACAGGTTTGCCAGCAGAAATACAAAGATCGATCATACGCTTCTGAGCAATCGGAACTTCTTCAGCAGGAATCTCTATAGCGAGATCGCCACGAGCAACCATCAAACCATCTGCGGCTTCGACGATTTCTTCGAGACACTCGAGAGCCTGTGGAGTCTCAATCTTGGCAATAATGCGAGCATCTGACTTTGCCTTCTTCAAAATAGCACGGAGCTCGTGAATGTCTTCTGGACGGCGAACAAATGAAAGAGCGAAGAAATCAACTTTGTTTTTGAGGCCGAATTCGAGATCTTTGCGGTCTTTAGCAGTGAGTGCATGGATAGTGAGCTCAGCATCTGGGAGATTGACGCCTTTTTTATTTCCAAGTGGGCCACCCACGATGACTTTACAGACAATGTCATTGCCTTTTATTTTCGTGATCTGAAGACGCTTTTTCCCGTCATGTATCATGATCGTTCCACCAACTTTTACTTCAGAAGGAAGTTTTGGATAGTTGATGAATACACGATGCTCATCACCTGAAAGTTTTTCTTCTTCGTTCGTTGTAAGAGTGAAAGTCTGACCTTCTTTGAGGACAATTCCCTTTTCATCTTTGAATGAACCGATACGAATCTTTGGTCCACCAAGGTCCTGAAGAATAGCGACTGGCTTACTAGTCTTTTTCATAACAGCATGAATATTATCGACACGGGCTTGATGTTCAGCAAAGTCGCCATGCGAGAAATTGAGGCGCATAACATTCATACCTGCTTCAACGAGCTTTTCGAGCATATCTGCTGATTCAGTTGCTGGGCCGATAGTACAGACGATCTTTGTTTTCTTTCCGAGATTCATGGTTTTGATTTGTGGATTACTCCGGTTAATTAAGCGCTTTTTATGTTGATTCCGCGCGGTTTTATTAATATAAGAGGTTCTATCATACGGAAAACAGCCTTAAAAGTAAAGCGGTGATTAAATAGACCTATTGATGTCACTTATTTAACTGGACTGACTGCTGGATACAATGCCGGATCTATCGTCCTATCAAAACACACATTTCCAACCCCATGTTTCCAATTAGATGCGGGCTGTGCGGCATATTCTATTGGATATGAATTTACTTGTAAGTTTGCACTACTAGATAAATCAAAAGTTGCACATAGTGAGAATGATGGTGCAAGCGCGGAGTCTTTTGACGAATAATGATACTGAACCCCTGTCTCGGGATCAGCTGGTACAGTGAAATTTGCGAGTGAATCATTGAGGTCAGCCATCGTCACTGGTAATGCGCGCTTTTTTTGCCAATAATTAGTTACTTGATATTGTATATTCTGTAAATCGTTCAGACGCTGCTGATCAAAACGCACAGATCTCTGTTGGGCTGGTGAACCAACGATAATAAATCCGCCAACAATAGTTGCTATGACAATGACGATGCCGAACCACGGAACAGTTGTCTTGACGCGCTTTGTCCAACGAGCACTTTCATAGACAGAGAAAAAGAAATATTTAAAGACTGTGCTGCAGATGACAAATAAGACAATGACTTTCCAGATGAAACGACTAGAAATTTCTCCATTTAGATATACATTGATGAGGGTTATAACATCCCCTGCCATAGTTGCTCCAGCCAAAAAGAGCGTGAGATATATACGCCAACGACGTACCCAAATTTCACTTCTTTCAGCAACTTTCGCTATGTCGCGGATGACTAACCATTCCAGTAAATATAGAATCGGAACCAGAACGATCAACATCGAAATTGGCCAAACAATCGAACCAGACGAAAAATAATTCGATAATTGGTCAGGTAATAGACGATTGATGATCTCGAATGCAAGATTGATAAGAGCTATAACGGATGCATAGAGAGCTATAGTTGCACCTATCTGCACAAAGAAATCCTTTGGGGTTGTTTTTGTATTCATGTATGTAATTGTATCACGACCTATATACTGTGCGCGCACTAGGATTCGAACCTAGGACCCCACCAGTATCAGTGGTGTGCTCTACCAACTGAGCTATGCGCGCATGCATTGCCCACTAAACGATACCAAGAAATCTAACAGAAAAACGAAATAATTGCTAGAGACCCTTACCATTACCTTCATCCTGCTTCCTTTCTTGTTCTGCTTGCCACAAAGCATAGGCCGCAGCACTAGTTAAAGGTTGAGTCTTTTTCTTCTTTATAGTAGTACTTTCGTTAGATTCAGAAATTTCCTGTGTTAAAGGTTGTGGTTTTTCTATGACCCCTTCTGTTACATCATGACTAATTTCATCTTTTTCCAAGGCCTTTAGAGCAGCGAGTCGTTCATTTTCAGCCTTGTTTCTCTTTTCAGATTCACTCATAGGATCAGCAGATGTTGCAACTTCTCTTATATCTTTTAATCGTTGAACGAGTTCCTGTCTAGAATATATCTTAGGTCGTTCAGGTTGTTGACCGGGTTGTCCTTCCAATGAATTCATAATAATTAATTATACTACAAAATTTTCTTGATTTTCTTCTCAACGAAATCCTCAACCATATCAACCTTATCCTTGAGCTCCTTGAAGAGTTTTTCTTCCTTTTTATTCAATTCCCTATCGGTTCGCATCTTCTCGAGCTTGATTAACTGACTATTCAATTCATCTCTAAACATAGCCATAGCCTTATGCGTCTCATCGATAACATCCTCCGCTTCTCGACGGACTCTCTTCTGCAAGCCAAAGAACTTGTGCCAACCGTAATAGATAAGAGAAACCAATCCGGCCAATAAACCAAAAGCCATAATAACAAACGGCAAGCTATATATGAGAGATTTGCTCGTACTAACAATTAGACCATCTTTGATCTGCAAAGTGACTTTATCTGAAATAGGTCCAAGAGTTCCGTTCGAATATTTAAGTTGAGTCCAAACCGTTGCCAAACCAGCGGTATCTAATGGATCAGTAGTTACTGAATATGAACCATTTTCATCTGTCCTAGTTTCATACATCTTTACAGACTTTCCTTCTGGCTGAACATAGACATTAATATCAGTTACCGGATATTTACTTTCTCCTTTAACTATTACACTCTGATTTCTGTTGATAATAGCACTGCAACCAACACTAGCTAACTGACAATCTGAATTATCAATTATTTTTATCAGGTTAGATTTATGTGAATCTGCAGTATCGGCAGAATAAATTGCAATCGTTGGCGGTATAGTTGCAGGACTAGTATAGGTCGAATACGTCTCAGTGTGATTACCGGCTTTATCATATGCTATAACCTCTAGGTCATGATTTCCTTCATTACGAATTGGCAAAATTAAACGACCATCAACAAGCGAACTATTCTGAACATTTATTGCAGGGTCTGAATCTATTTGAACTGAATAATGATCGATACCTGATGTCTTATCAACAGCATTCAAAACAAGAGTATTATTGACTTCTGATGTCGTAACATCAGCAGTGAATTTTTCTGGCGGAACAGTGTCAATCTGAACCTTATAATGTGCTACTGGTCCAAATCCAAGACTATTCATATAACGAATATGGAAATAGAGGATGCCGTCAGCAATATTATTTACGGTTCGTTGAGATACTGAGCTGTCATAATTAACCGTCGGAATAGCATTCGGATCTTTACTAAACAAAGTCTGAATAGAAGTAATATCTTCAGGGGCACCCCAATTAAACGAAGCTGAATTATTCGGATACCATTTTTCTTGTGATGGATTTGTCGAAGAAATTACTATAGGTTTTGCTGGCAGAGAATTAGCTGTAGTGTTTATTGTTGGCACATCTGATTGAGCAGACGAACTAATAGCGACAGTTGCTGGTTTAGTACCCGCTAACGCATCAGTACCCAAACCATCATTCAGTAAGATCGAAGAATCAGAAAATATAACTGAGGCATTACCTGTTTTCTTGGCTTTAAAAACTACAGACATGACTTCCCCTCCTTGGCCAGTAAATCCAGGATTTGGCACTCCGCCCGTGAAGTTGATAATACCTTTTGTATTTGAGAAACTTGGCTCTTGTACCCACAATGTGAATATGGACGAGCTTTTACTTACTGACATGACTTGTAACATGTCCGTTGGAAATTGCATGGTTCCAGATACCGTATTTATAGCTTGACCATCAGTATTAACCAAAGCTTTAACAGATACGATATTACCAGCACTAACCTTTGCCGTAGCTGGAGTTAGTGACAATGTTGCAGCGTACGAAATATGCGTCGCTGATACAACTAACAGTACCAATAAACCTAAATGTAAGTTAAACCGTTGGAACATTTTTATTTTTTTTCGACTTTGCACGAAGGACCTTATAGATGAAATAAATCACGACAAGCACAAGAACTACGACAATGATTGAAGACCATGCAATACCATTTCCTGTTGAAGCCGCTGGGTACATAGCGATTGTCTTATTTCCAGCTTTATCGTAAGCGACTACATTCAAGACCGCATTACCACTTTGATCCTGAAAAACGTACATACTGCCACTTCGGACTGCTGGTCCACCATTCTCTGAGACATCATAATGATCTATGCCAGACTGGTTATCGACTGCACTAAAGAAGGCAAATTTCTTACCAGCAAAGAGACTTTGGTCCTGACCTGGAACAATGATAAATGGAGCTGGAGGCACAGTATCAGTCGCTACAGTATTTGACCAATCATTGATAGCGATACTACCAGTCTTTGCTGGTACAACTGTTAAGGTAAAGTCCTTTAACTGAGGTGGTATTTTCGTACCATTTCCATCGTTTGCAAATACAGACATATTCTGTGGACGGATAGTGATTGTACCCTGTTTTGTTGCCTGAACTATTATCTTGAAGAGTGTTGCTCCCTCTATACTAAATCCTCCTGGGACTCCACCAACGAACGATACTGTATGACCGTCAGTAGAAAGAGACGGTGTTCGTGGCCACAACCCAAAAGAAGAATTAGCGAGGCTGAACTCTGTAACCTTGGCATCGCCTGATGTATGTGAAATAGAAACTTCACCATCGACAGTATTTAGGACTGCACCATCAGCACTAACTCTTATTGCAACAACAGCCGTGTCACCAACTGAGATCGTACTGCGTGATGATTCTACGTATACAGTTGCAGCTGAGGCGTGAGCTGGGTTTAGGCCAATAATAAGAGCGAGGGTCGCTATGATACCGAGACTAGTTATTTGTATTGATTTCATATATTTAATGATTATTTATTCCAGTTATACAGTAATATTGAGAAGTCCGTCGAGTCCACCTTTCCATCTTTGTTCAAGTCTACATACTGATTAGCAAACGGTGGTTTTGATTTCCAGAAGTAGAGTAGAATCGAGAAGTCTATTTGATTCACTTTCGTATCACAGTTGAAGTCCGATCTCTTACCACAAATTCTCGTGACCGTCGTAGTTGCTATTGGTGTAACTGGTGTTTGATTAATTGTCGGTGTACTTACTGCTGAACTCGGTCCGCCACCTCCTCCACCCCCGCCGCCTCCTCCGCCACCATTGTTTCCTCCATTATTAGCTGGCGCGGTTGCTGTGAATGAACGATAAGAGATAGAACTTTCTGTACCGAAGTAAGCTATGACTTTGAAATAATAATTTCCTGCGTGCGGAACAGTAGCCGTCAAAGTTGTATTGAAGTCCTGACCTGCATTGATATATTTTGCTGCTACACCATCAAAGATATTCGTCGAACTTCCACATGGATCATTGAGATCAGATACGACACACCACTGGTATTGATATTCGTTACCACTCAGACCTTCATCAGTAATCGTAATGTTAGCTGAGATATTTGGAGTGACTGTATTTGAAATACTATTAATGAGAACCTGTGCTGGTGTTGTGACAACTGTCCAATAATCATTACCTGGGAGAGTCTTACCTGTTTCTACATTAGCTGAGAAGACTGTCTCCCATGTTCCTGCTGGAGCATTTCCCGGAGTTGCATATGAATAACTATAGGTACCAGTAGCGACTCGTGTCATAGCCACATTGTTGGCGATGATATTGCGACTTGGATCGTAAACTACGACTGTTGGTAGGGTGAGAGAATCTGTAAGTGTTCCATTGTATATCGTGTTGACCGTTGCAAGATAATTACCACCAGCAACAACACTTCCGAAATCAGACGTTGTAACTGTCCATGGTGATGCTGAAGAAAGTGTGAGTGATGTGAGTGTACGTGTTGCTGCATTCCAAATATCTGATGCTACGTTAGCTGCTGAAGTGAGCGTACGTGCGCTGTATGCCCATACTGATGCTGGGATAGAAGCGACACTTGCGCCGACAGAAGAAATATTTGCTGCCAAACTCGATGAAGCCGCTGTTAACTGAGTACTGAGGGTAGCGATGTCAGACCAAGTGATCGTATCTGTTTTTGTCTTGATGCCAGTAACATTTGTCCAATCAATAGTGTCAGTCTTCGTCTTGATTCCTGTGACATCACCCCAAGCAACGGTATCGGTCTTTGCTTTGATTTGACCATTTGAAGTGATGAGACCAGTGATATCACCCCAAGCTATGCTGTCTGTCTTG
>CAIUUK010000031.1 GCA_903902315.1 uncultured bacterium
GCGACCCCAAGAAAATAAACCCAAATGCGGCAACGTTTCTGATCCGGTCAGTAGTCGCTTGGCTAAACCTGGCGACTTACTTTCAAGGCTCGCAGACGACCTATGTTCGGTGCAGTGTGCTCATCGTCTCGTCGACTAGTCTGACTGTCTTGTGTGGCTTGTCGTTCTTTACGGGCAGGCTCAAGATGGTCAAGGCTACAGAGATTGCATGTCTCATAATGGCGATCGCAGTTGGCATCGCTTGGAAGGGACAAAAGGCTACGAGTCCAATCATGGCCAACATGCTGATGCAGGGTATCCTCGTGATCTCCTTCATCCCAGCTGTATGGCGGTCATATACGCTCGAGGATAAGCAAACTTCAGCCACATGGATTTGGGCGACGATAGCCTACTTCCTTATGACAGCGGCACTGCTCGTTGACCCTCATGGATACAAGTTGTTCCAGTTGGTCAATCCGATTGTGCCGGGCATAATTGGAAATGGTGCACTGGCAATTCTTGGCTTTCGTCAAGAACAAATCCGTAAACATGCGAGTGAAATCGCTTTCAAGACCCCGTGAACATAATGCTTCGGCATCGTGCTCACGGGTTCTCTTTTTATATTGGAATGTTAGATCTAAACAAAAAACCACCAACTAATTTAATAGTAGGTGGTTTTTGAATTTGAGTGTAAGGGCCGATATTCCTTATACAAAAATGGAGAGTAAATAGTCTTAGAAGACTATTTGACTGCATCCTTGAGAGCCTTTGCGGCGCGGAACTTTGGAACCTTCATAGCTGGGACCTTGATGGCCTCACCTGTGCGTGGGTTACGAGCTTCGCGTGCAGCACGTTGCTTGACTGAGAAGATACCGAGACCTGCGATTGATACTTCTTCACCCTTTTTGAGTGAGTCAATAACACTGTTAATAACTGTCTCAACAGCTTGTTCTGCCTGAACTTTCGTTCCTGCGAGAACGCCGTGGACTGCTTCTACAATACTTGCTTTGTTCATATTATTGTATTTAAGCTGATAATCGCTACTCTTACTAATCTGGCCTCGGCCCACCCGCTTTCCGAGCGAGTCGAGTCTAGAACCATTGGTACATTATATAGTAAGCCATATTTTCGGCAATAGGGGATACACTATTGACAATTATATATTTATATGGTATCAATTAGATGTTAGCAGTCGTAATATACATTATATGATAACTACTGATTTACTCATTGATACCTACGGTACTCGCATCGGTTCCAGTGGAGAGCGTATCGTCTTGTCATTTCCTCATATCAAAGAAAAGAAGGAATATCCTATACGCCGTCTCGATAAAATTGTTATTTTACGTCCCGCTTCTCTTACTACTCATGCGGTTCAACTTGCCTTGGAGCATGATGTAGATATCGTGTATCTTGGAGCTTTTGGCAAGCCAATCGGCAGGCTTTTCTCAAGCGAACCAAAAGGATTAGCTAGTTTACGTAAGTCTCAGCTTGAGATTTCTAACAGTGTTGAGAAATCATTTGACTTGGCCAAATCTTTCGTCAAAGGGAAATGCGCCAATCAGATAAACTATATAGAGATTTTGGGACATCAATATAAGAAAGATTTTTCTACAGAAATCTTGCAAGCGCAAACCATGCTCGATTCAATCAACATTTTACCGGCTACAGACAAGAGTAAAGAGCAGCTCCTCGGCATGGAAGGGTATATTGCTGATAGGTATTTCAGGTGTTTGAAGAAAATGTCTGCCTTTAAGGCCCGTATTCCTCAAGGTCGTGATAAATATAATAGCATGCTCAACTATGGATATGGTATTTTGTATAATGAAGTTGAACGCATGTGTCTTTATATCGGTCTCGATCCGTATCTCGGTCTATATCATAGTGAGCGTTATGGAAAACCAGCTCTCGTTTTGGATCTTGTTGAAGAATTCCGTGTTCCTATAGTAGATATGGCACTTTTCCCACTTTTTATCAGTAGAGAGATCAATAAAAGAAAATATTTTGAAAAAGTTGGCACAGGGCAGTATCAGTTATCGCCCGAAGGGAAGGCGTTAGTCGTTGGATCAGTCATGAAACATCTATATCGTGATGCGAAATGGGACAGCAAGAAATATGCCATGAAACGCATTATTGAAAATCAGATACGCACGTTGGCCAGACACTTTGCCGGGAAAGAATCAAAGTATAAGGCTTTTGATGCGACTACGCTATTACCGATAGAGTCTCCATTAGTCGATGACGGACGATGAGTTATTTAACATATATAACGCTTTTGGGCTGGGAGTCGCGTAATTGGCGACACCAGAATAAGGCATTGCTCTGGTGCAAAGATTATGGACTAACGTCGGTTACCAAATCCTTTTTTGTTGGCGAGTTATATGCCAAAGAGAGGAAGAGTGTAGAACAAAAATTCAAGAATTTATTTACAGGAAAAACCGAAAAATTCTTCTTTGCGACTATGTGCAAATCATGCTTTAATGAAAGTATGTCAGACATGAATGTGCAAAAGAAAATTAAGCAGATTGCCTCCTTTGAATTGGTTCAAATGCCAGAAAAGGCTTGAGAATATGGCTCCTGCAGTAGGTGGTCGCACAAGGCACATTGTGCAACAAATTAAAAAGCCACCATTAAGGTGGCTTGGTCTATTCCCTTACAGAGGATTCGACCTGAACAAACATTTCACTTCCGTTAGGAAGACTGCTAATTAAGATAGCCGTTTCGCCGGAGATATGTATTCGCGTATTCAATACCACTTGTCCCAAGAATCCTTTGCATCTTACAATCTCATCAAAGCAATATTGCAAATGATGGTTAATCGCAGTTAGTGTCCGATATTCGGAGATGAAAGGCAATAAATTGGGGTTCGCGAGAACCTCTGCTATGGGTCTTTTAACTCCGGAAAAAGGCGCAACATGGGTTTTCATAATACCACCTCCTTTCTGCGAAGAATCATACACCAACATGTGCTGTCCCGATACTGGACATTGCGTGGATACAATTTTATAATTTGAAACGTAAAAATCCCCGCCTGAAAACAAGCGGGGATGCTAAGATCCTGCAGTAGGTGGTCGCACAAGGCACATTGTGCAACTGTATGAAAATGATTTCATAATAATTTCCCGAAGTTAGAACTTAAAAAAATGTAAAGCGAAAACAAGAGGAATTTTAGCATATCAAGGTGCCCAAATACCATGTCGCCTTTTTCTGACGATTCAGCTACACCAATTATTTCCCAAAACCAAGATTTACCACTCCATATAAATTATATTAAAAATTATGACAGTCAACCGGCCCGCTCGGATATGCCCCTGTGGAGGGCGGGGATGAATGGGTCAACAGCAACGTCACTTCAGTTGACTGAAGTGCTTAGCAGGTTTAGCTTTAGTGCTGTGTTCAAAGGAAACCCCGTGCGAAGTAAAGCGAGAGCGCGGGGAGGTCATTAATGAATTTGAAGTTTTTTTGCCCCAACATGCTCCAAAATGAAATTTATCTTACCAATAGGAACCCTGGTTTCGTCAGTTTCTGAACGAAATATGCTCGGGCTGAAGTATGTGTAGACAATGCAGAGATGATTATCTTTTGTATAAACCTTGTGTAACTACCTAGCAAACTCGACAGTTCTAGTTTCACGAATGACAGTGACTTTGATTTCACCAGGATATTTAAGATCCTTCTCTATTTTCATGGCTATATCACGGGCGAGTTGCTTTGCTTCGACATCCCCCATATCCTCTGGACGAACGAAGACACGGATTTCACGGCCAGCTTGGAGGGCGTAGGATTTCTCGATTCCTTTGAATGAATTGGCAGTAGCTTCGAGGTCAGCGAGGCGCTTGAGATAGTTTTCTACATTATCACGGCGTGCACCAGGACGAGCACCAGAGATGGCGTCGGCGGTTTGAACAATACGTGACTCAACTGTTTCATAAGGATATTCCTCATGATGAGCCTGCATGGCTTTGACGATTTCTTCTGAAGCACCAAATTTCTGGAGAATACGACGACCAATCTCGACATGAGTACCAGTAACTTCATGATCGAGTGCTTTACCAATATCGTGGAGAAGGGCACCGGCCTTTGCAACTTGAACATTTGCACCAAGTTCTTCGGCAATCATGCCAGCGATATGTGCCATCTCGATTGAGTGTTGAAGAACATTTTGACCATAACTCGTACGGAAATGGAGACGACCGAGAATGAGGAGGATGCGTGGATCAAGTCCGACGACGCCACATTCGTACGCTGCAGCCTCACCTTTTTCTTTGATTGTTTTATTGATATCGAGTTTAGCCTTTTCTATGACCTGTTCAATACGGGCTGGCTGGATACGGCCATCTTTGATGAGTTCTTCGAGTGCTATGCGTGCAGTGTGACGACGCACTGGATCAAATGAAGAAATAGTAATAGCACCAGGAGTATCATCAACCATGACTTCAACACCAGTCATTCTCTCAAACGCCTTGATATTACGGCCTTCTTTACCGATGATCTTGCCTTTGATGTCGTCGTTTGGAATTGGAACAGAAGTAGACATGACATCTGAAGCGACTGAAGATGCGAGACGCTGTATAGACATAGCGAGGATGTCGCGAGCTTTACCTTCAAGAGTTTCTTCGCCTTGAGCATCGAGTTTATTCATGCGGATAAGGATATCTTCCTCGGACTGCTTCTCGACGAGCTTGATGATTTCGTCTTTCGCCTCTTCTCGGGTTAGTTTGGCGACTTTTTCAAGTTCAACCGTGCGCTCGCCGAGGATTTTCTCTGCCTGTTCACGGATAGCTTTGATTTCAGCCACGCGTGTTTTGACCAATTCGACTTCTTTGTCGAGATCAGTCTGGCGTTTATCGAGAAATTCCTCTTTTTTGATGAGACGTGCTTCTGTCTGGCCAAATTTCTCCTCTTTTTCTTTTATTTCTTTCTTACTTTCCTCTATGGTTTGGTGTGCCTTGGTTTCTGCGTCAGCGGTGATCTTTTTTGCTTCCTCTTTTGCAGTGAGAAGCATCTCTTTTATTTCGAGCTCCATTGAGCCTTTTTTTCCAAGAGAAATGATCAGACGCAAGTAGTAACCGACAGCAACGCCGATAACTCCAGCAAGAGCCAGGAATACGGCGATAAGCTTAAGTGAATACATATGCGGATGTGACCCGCTCTGATAGAACTATGGTGATATAAGGATTTTATGAGTCTTTTTGGTCAAATCTGTTTTCGAAAATGTCATAAAAATGAATTGTTTTCACGAAGTTCCAACGAAGCGAAATCAAAATTAAATTGAGTAACACTTGCATCATATAATGAATGGTGGGGGTTTGTCTAGTTCAGGTATTTCTCTCTACATTGATTTTTGCTTTACAAAAGGCTATAGTGGTTACATAATTTTAAACCAGTAAATACTTAATTAAGAGAAAACTATGAATTACCTCATTCCAACAGTCATCGAAAAGTCATCACTCGGCGAGCGTGCCTACGATATTTATTCGCGTTTGCTCAAAGAAGGCATCATTTTCCTGGGTGGACCGATAGATGATGGAGTGGCCAATATTGTCATTGCCCAGCTCCTTTTCCTTCAATCTGAGGATCCAAAGAAAGATATATATCTCTATATAAATTCACCAGGTGGTTCAGTCACAGCCGGTCTCGCTATTTTGGACACAATGAATCATATCAAAAACGACGTTTCTACGGTTTGTGTCGGCATGGCTGCATCGATGGCAGCGGTTATTCTTTCAGCCGGCGCAAAAGGCAAGCGTTTTTCATTGTCTAATTCAGAAATAATGATTCACCAGCCATCGGGTGGTGCAGAAGGACAGGCTTCAGATATTGAAATCAGCGCAAAGCGTATCATCAGAACTCGTGCTCTCACGAATAAGATTCTCTCGAAAAATACAGGACAGCCACTTGCTAAGATTGAAAAAGATGTTGATCGCGATTTCTTTATGGATGCAGAAGAGGCCAAGAAATACGGCATCATCGATCAGATCATGAACGGAAAGAAATAAACAGTAATTAGAAATTAGTAAACAGAATGAGATTGCATCGTTTCTATATTTCAGAGAAAGTTGGCTCAAAAACTGAGCTTATTCTCGACAATACTGATGTTGTTCATCAGATTCGCAAAGTTTTTCGTTTGAAGAAAGGGGATTTGCTGATTGTCTTTGATGGTTCAGGTTCAGATTACACCTGTGGTATCGAGGATTTTCGTGATGAAACAATAGTTTTGGGTGTGCGCGAGACAAGTAAGAGTCGTTTCATGCCCGAGCGTGATGTGCATCTCTATGCGGCTCTCGTAAAGAAAGATACGTTTGAATGGATTGTCGAAAAAGCTACTGAGCTCGGTGTGACAAAGATAATTCCTATCCTCGCTGAACGTACCGAAAAGAAAGCGGTCAATGAAGAGCGTTTAAAAAAGATTGTCATTGAGGCAAGTGAACAATCAGGACGTGGCAGTGTACCAGAAATTGAGCCTGTTATCAGTTTGAAGGAGGCGATCATTGCTTTGCAGACGAAAAGTATTGCATTTCATACAGATGCTGAGCTTTTTGAAACTTCTGATATTAGAGGCAATGAACCTCTTGCATGTTTCATAGGACCAGAAGGAGGTTGGTCAACAGATGAGATTGGTTTGTTTCATGATGCAAAAATCCCCGTTAGATCTATCGGTACACAGGTTTTGAGGGCTGAAACAGCAGTTGTCGCCACCCTGTCGCTGGTGATGTTTGGGAAATAATTCATTTCACAACAAAAAATCACAGACTCTAATCTGCGATTTTTTGTTACTTTTTATTTTACAATATTGATTGGCCCATTATTAAGAAATTCTTTTAAATCCGGTCTAAGTTCAGTGAGTTTTTCTTTGTCTGCCTGACTCAGATTATTAATTGATGTTGAATACCTCTCGCCGTCCTTTTCTAAGGTTACCGTGTCACCACTTGCATCAATAACTGTGTATTCTCCCTCCGCCACAACTTCCTTGGTCTTCTCATCAGTATTTGAATTTAAGGCTAAGAGCCCAACCACTCCAGCTGCGAGAAAAATTCTGAACGGAACAAATTCATTATATGATTCTTTCATTTCATTAGATGTTATCTGCTAATAATAAAATTGTATAACAGATATCAAATAGTTACAAATTACTTTCCTTCCAAAAACTTGAAGACCTTTTCATTTGTTAGAACAGTCTCTGCATAAGCGGTAGCACGATCACGGTCGGCGTCAGTATAGTGTTCAACGATATGGTTAACTTCCTCCTCGACTTCTTCTGGAGCAGGAACGATTTTTTCAGCACGAGCAATATCATTTAAGATCATCTGGAGTTTAGCTTTCTTTTCTGCGTGAGGTTTCCATTCAGCACGAACTTCTTCTTGAGTTTTCTTTGCGTGCTTGAGATAATCCTCTAGTTTAACGCCCATACGCTCAACATCTGCTTCGAATTGAGCCTGTGTACGGTTGAGTTCACTTTCAATCATGATCTCTGGCAATTCCACAATGATGGCATCAGCCAAAGCATCGGCAATACGGATACGAGTTTTTTCACGGGCAGCGTCAACCTTCTGTTCAGCAATCATAACTGAAAGTTTGTTTCTAAAATCTGGAATATCACTGAATTCACCGAGCAATTTTACGAAATCATCTGTAAGTTCTGGCATTGAAGCCTCGATAGCCTTCTCATGTTCTTCTGGTGTGAGTTTTGCGTGATCATGGCCTTCGTGACTAGCCTTTGATTTACGAATACGCAGAATGGCATCATCGATATCTTTGTCATTAACCTTTAATTCATCTGGCGAAGCTTTTGCCACTTCTGATTTTGCGATTTTTTTATAATCAGGAAGTTTTAGTTCTGGAACAATCGCTGTGACTACTCTGAATTCGAGGGGATTGCCAGAAGCGAGCTTGGTGA
>CAIUUK010000032.1 GCA_903902315.1 uncultured bacterium
GGGAGAATATCGGCCTTGCGGAAAAATATCTGTATCAGTAGGGTGGTGCTGGCGATATCCTCGAGCGTGGCTTTGATGGATTGTTGCGAGGCTACGTCCATGTTGCTATAAACATCGTCGAGCAGAATGTATTGGGGTTTTTGCGCAAGGATGTAGTTGAGAAGCGCCATTTTTTGTTGTCCGCTCGACATGGAGCTGAGGCTGGCGTTTTGGTTGGTGTGGATGAGAAATTGGTCGTGACGCTCCTCTTCGTCGATGAAGCGATTGATGGTGATTGAGGAGTGGAGAAATCCTTGTAATGCACTTATATCGGCATACTTGAGCAAAAGATTTTGCCCAAGTATTTGGTCGATGATGAGTTGTTTGTCGGTTTGGTTGGATAGGTAGATGCCAATGTTGGAGTGTGTTGTCATTTTGTTTTCGGTATGATGAGCCACCATCTGGATAAAGTGTTATTGAACTGATAATTTTTGTTGACAATAATATCCATTAATCCATTAATTAACAAATGTTTCTGCTCTCTATTTGACACGCTACCCGCTACTTTATTATTTGGGTAGTGGATATTATTTTTTCAATAGATTGTTAAATATTGGGAAGACTGAGGTGTTTTTTGCAATGCTGGTGTTTATTATGGAGTTGGTTAGATAAGCAAAAACATAAATAACGCCAATGGCTAAGCATGCTGCAATTGTTGTATTAATAAATGGGTTTAGTTCTAACTGCTGGTATGGCGACAATGATGTTATGTGATTTGAGGTTGAAAGGCTAAGAAGCTGATATTTTTTAGTCACCCACTCTAAACCGTCGGGTAGGGTGGAGGCAAATGGAGCTAGAAATATGGCAATCACGAAGGCTGTTGCAAATGGAGCTTTATTTGTCCACCAAATTGGTTTTTCAACTCTCGGTGCTATAAAAAGTGATAGTAGTGAGAGTGTTATGGCGGCCTCGGCGATTCCAATTACTGCATGAATTGAGATCATAGACCAAGCAACGCTTGCCAATGACAAGGCGGGTGATGAGAGCCAAATTTCGATTGTGCATGCGGTGGCACTTAATACTATTGATAGGAGAGAGCTAAATAGGATATTCATTTTATTTTGGCCCAACTTATTACCGAATAATATAGCTGGTATTGCGCCCACGAGAGCCATATTTAGAATGTTGGCACCAAGTGCATTAAGTCCACCATCGCCAAAGGCAAAACATTGTATTGAAATTATGATTGTCATGGCTAGAATGGCCAATGGTGCACCCATCAATGCTATTGCCAGGGTGATGCCTATAAAATGTCCCGAAACACCAGATAATACTGGGAAGTTCATCATCTGTAAGGCGAGTATTAAACAAACAAAGCTGGCAAACCGATGAGGTGTAATGTTGGTTTTGCTTTTTGATGATAAATATAAAGCTGTGGCAACACCTCCTAGGGCGATGGCTGCTGTTACGGGACATGTAGCTCCGTGTATTAAATTATTTGGAAGATGCATGAGTTTGTGTTTTAATTGATATTTATCTTATGTGTTTAGATGTTATATTCTATTGGCTTTTGTTTAGCGGCTAGATGGAGTATTTCGAGCAGTTGGGCGCGCTGTTTGAGGAATGCTTCGCTGCTTCGTTGACATGGTTTTGGTAAGTCGGGCACTATTTCGCAAACAATGTTATTTGGTGCTGGTTGCATCACAATAATACGGTCGGAGAGATAGATTGCCTCGTCGATATCGTGAGTAACCATAACAATGGTTTTGCTTTGCAATGAGCAGATA
>CAIUUK010000033.1 GCA_903902315.1 uncultured bacterium
CAATATCCCTTATCGAAACTGTTACAAATTTGGCAAAGTCGTCAAAGACTGGAAAGATCACAATAGTGGCGCATTCAAATGGCGGTCTTGTGGCTAAGTATTTGGTAAAGATTCTGTCTGATCAAGGTAGAAGTAATCTCATAGATTCTGTCATATCTGTAGCTGTTCCAAATCTTGGAACACCAGAGGCTATCCCTGCCATGCTTCATGGTGATGACCAAGAGTTGGCTTATGGTTTGTTGTTAAAGACAAATGTTGCCAGACAATTGGCACAGAATATGCCTAGCGCTTATTCACTTTTGCCTTCAGCTGGATATTATTCAAAAGTTCCTGGGTCGACTATATCTTTTGCGACTGGTACACCATCGATCATAAATAACGGTTCATATCCAAAATCAATATTATCTTTTGCAGATATGTCTGCATTTATTACTGATTCAAATAAAACAAATACTCGAGTAGCCTCGTCTAGTTCGGATATAGTAGATCCCATAAAAGGAAATGCATCGTTGATAGCTAGTGCAGGAAATTTGCATGCACTGTTGGATAATTTTACATGGCCATCATCAATTATAAATTGGGCAATAGATGGTTGGAATGTTCTGACAACAAAAGGAATAATTTATCAAAAAAATGGACATGATACTGCAAAAACAAATATGGGTGATGGTACTGTTGTAGCAAAAAGTGCAATTGACGGTTCAGTTAATGTCGCTTCAATTGATCTAAAAGAGGCTGATAACGGCAAAATTGAACATGCGAATATTTTAGATTCGCAAGCTGCCCAAAATACTATTAAAGATATTGTTCAGAATAAAAGTGATCAAATTTTACAAATTCCTAGTGTGACTATCGGTGAGCCGGATTATTCCAAAGAAAGTACCTATTTGGTTCTGAGTACACATTCACCAGTTCAACCACATGTTTATGATGAGCAAGGAAATCATACAGGAGAAATAGCGCCACCTCCTGATACTGAAGACCTGTACACCGCATATGAAAAGAACATTCCTGGAAGTTCGTTTGAAACTATGAGTAAGACTGATACTGATTATGATAGTTACATTTATCTTCCAGATGATGGCAAAAAATACTCAGTTGTCATACAGGGTACTGGTCTAGGTTCATTTACCTTTGATATTGATCGCATGCGTGGTGGCGAGACATTGAATCATGCCGAGTATGCTGGTTTACCAGTAACACCTTTGACCATGGCTTCGACAACGGTTCAGATTTCCTCATCATCAGCGTTTACGAATTCATTGGTCCCACTAAGTGTTGATGTAAATGGTGATGGTCAGACTGATATTACTGCCTCACATGATGCAACTACAACCATGACTACAGATGGATATTTAGATATCTTGAAAAAGACTTGCGACACCTTAAATCGTCCAGGAAAAAATAGAATCGGTGCTTATACATATTGCAGAAATCTTCTAAAAAGAATAGATGTTATGAAAGATAGAATCAAAAATGGAAAGGCCAAAAATATACCAAAAAATATTAGAGACATGGATCAATATGACAAGCACCGTGATTGGAAGAAAATAGGGGATTCTGACCGTCAGGCTATTGAAAGCATG
Source organism: uncultured bacterium (assembly GCA_903902315.1). GTDB lineage: Bacteria > Patescibacteriota > Minisyncoccia > Phycocordibacterales > PALSA-1337 > C7867-002. The sequence goes on from CAIUUK010000033.1 coordinate 1,587, forward strand.
ATAGATGGCTTTATTGCACAGTTTGAATAAGGTTAAATATGAAAAGATATGCATTAGAGGCGACAAGAATTTTAGTACGAGATTAAAAGCAATAGTTGAAATAATCTTGAAGTCGTGATACCTTGTTTGGTAAGGCTTAAGACAGAAGGCGCGCGATTATCAGGCATATGCCTTGATAAAAGCAATAAGACCTTCCGAGGAAAAATCTCATAACGTCATAGCTTGGTCGATTATAATAAAATAATCAATGGCACAATTATGCAATGATCAATGAAGCATTTGTTTCAATTGAGCATTGGATAATTGAACATTGGAAATTAACAAAATATGGCTCGTACAAAAGTACAAAAGAAAGAGATCATCGAGAAGCTCGAAACAATCATGAAGGGTGCCAAGTCCCTCGTCTTCGTCAATGTTCACGGTCTAAAGGTTTCTGATTCAACAACGATGCGCCGCGCCCTCAAAAAAGAAGGTGTTGGATTCTTTGTTGCAAAGAAAACTTTGACAGCTCATGCTCTCGAAGTTCAGAAATATACAGGAACAATGCCTACGCTTATAGGAGAGTTTGGTCTTGCATATAGTACAGATCTCGTCGCTCCAGCTCGTGGTGTCTATGAATTTGAAAAGAAATTCAAAGGTCAAGTCGCTATTCAAGGCGGAGTCTTCGAATCAAAGTTTATGGGGAAGGATGAAATGGTCGCAATCGCTGCTATTCCACCTCTCAATACTCTTCGTGGTATGTTCGTTAACGTCATCAATTCTCCTATACAGGGATTTGTTATGGCGCTATCAGAAATCGCAAAAAAGAAGTAATCAGTAAACAGTAATCCGTAAACAGAAGGTTATGCGATTCTCTGATTACCGATTACTGATTACGGTTTACTAAATTACTAAATATTAATTAAATTATCATGGAAACTCCTATTGAAATCCCATCAAAGTTCAAGGCTCTCGTTGAGAGCATTGAGACAATGTCAGTTCTCGATTTGAACGAACTCGTTAAATTACTCGAAAAGAAATTCGGTGTTTCAGCTGCTGCTGTTGCAGTCGCTGCTCCTGCCGCTGCTGGTGCCGCTGCAGATGAGAAGAGTACATTCGCTGTACACCTCTCAGATGCTGGTGCTCAGAAGATTGCTGTTATCAAAGTTGTCAAAGAAGTCCTCGGCCTAGGTTTGAAGGAAGCAAAGGATCTCGTTGACAGTGCTCCTGCTCTCATCAAGGATGGCGTCAAGAAAGAAGATGCTGAAGCTTTGAAGAAGCAGATCGAAACAGCTGGTGGAAAGGTAGAATTGAAATAAATATTCAATTCCCAATAACACAATGACGCAATGGTCGATTGATCATTGCGTCATTGTGTTATTGGTTTATTAATTAAATATATATGCTAGAATAGCCATCACCTAATAAAAATCACTATGGAAACCCTCACAGCTCTATTTGGTAGTGCTCCAAAAATAAAGATTCTGCGAGTTTTCTTGTTCAATACAGGTATAACTTTTACATTGAAAGATTTAGCTACTCGCATAGCATGTAAATCGCCAGTAGTTTTGCGTGAAGTTAATGTACTCGTTAAAGCTGATATTATCCGCAAACGTAGTGGTGCAAAAGGAGTAACTTACATTTTGAATGAGAAATTTCCGTATCTTGACCCACTCAAAAATCTTTTGACAGTTGCAAGTATTCAAGCAGATGAATCTTTAACAAAGAGGTTTGGCGGTGCTGGTAAAATTAAAATGATTGTTGCGGCTGGTGTATTTATTCAAAACTGGGAATCAAGAGTAGATTTACTCATCGTTGGTGATGATATAAATATCGCAAAAGTTGAGACAATCATAAAAAACATAGAAACAGAGATTGGAAAGGAGATAGCTTATTCTGCCTTTGAAACACAGGATTTCCAGTATCGTATGGGAATACATGACAGATTGGTTAGAGATATACTTGATTATCCCCATGTTACCCTACTTGATCGTCTAGGAGTGATATAATACTAGTATTACAAAGTAATTAGTAATTAATTAAGTCATAATTATATGATGTTTATACAAAGTTGGGGTGATGTTTTTACTCATTCGCTCCAGGGCGTTTGGTACGGAGTAGTTAGTTTTGTACCAGAGCTCGTTATTGCTCTTATTATATTTGCTATCGGTTGGGTTCTCGCTGCTCTCATTGAAAAGGTTGTCGAAGGTCTTTTCAAGGCTCTCAAAGTTGATTCAGCTTTGAAGAGTGCTGGCATGGAAGAAGTTGTTAAGCGTGCTGGTCATTCTTTGAATTCAGGACTCTTTGTCGGTGCAATCATCAAGTGGTTCATCATCATCGTTTTCTTGATGGCTTCATTTGGTGTCCTCGGTCTCGATCAAGTCAACGCTTTCCTTGGAGAAGTAGTTAATTACATTCCACAAGTTATCGTTGCAGTTTTGATCTTGATGGTTTCAGTTGTCATCGCTGGTGCACTTCAGAGACTTGTTGTCGCTAGTGCAAAAGCGGGTCATGTAAAGTCAGCTGAACTTCTTGGTCGTGTTACAAAGTGGTCAATCTGGATTTTTGCAATCCTTACAGCACTTGTCACACTCGGTATTGCCCCTGGTTTGATTCAGATGCTTCTCACTGCTATCTTCGCAGGTGGTGCTCTAGCATTTGGTCTTGCGTTTGGACTCGGTGGCAAGGAAGTTGCTGGCCGTATTCTCGAGAAGACAGTCCATTCTATTTCAGAGAAGGAATAGAAAAACCACAAAAAAGTTCCTTTGGAGACGAAAGCCACCCTGCAAGGTGGCTTTTTGGTATAGTGGAATGGAAAAATATAAACCAGAAATTTAAGAATGATTTTGATAAAGCGTTGGAATATATATTATCTGCATTGACTGCAGGACAACGAGCCGAATTGACATCTTTTGCAGATAAGGTTTTGTCAGAGCTGATTAGTCTAGATTTAGGGTTACTTGGTAAGAAAGTTAAGCCGCCTATAGGGTACTAATTTGAGTACTGATTCTATCCCCACATTATCCCCATCGACATATATACTGTCAGGCTATTGACTTATTTTTAGCTTCGTATATACTGTTTCTCACGACCGAATGATAAACAAAAACACCAATTTCAAGCGGCCATAGCCTATCCCCCAGCAATGGAGTGTAGCTTATCCCGCTCAAAAGCGGTTTTTTATTTTTCTGGCGAAAGCCGAAAATTCCGAACGACTGTTATTTTACAATCTCATACCTCAAAGTAATGCAAGCAATGTAATGAACGATTTTCGAAAGAAAATTGTTTTAGGTGTAAGTAATAAGTAGCGGTTCTTAGATTTCCTGATGGGAAATTAAGAGCGTATGGTGGATGCCTTGGCTTCTTGAAGGCGATGAAGGACGCAGCGTGGCGGCGATATGTTTCGGGGAGGTGCCAAGCAACCTTTGATCCGAAAATTTCCGAATGGGGAAACCCCGTAGAGTGAACCTCTATGATCTCTATAGTTACTCTATAGAGAAGCGTACCCTGGGAAGTAAAACATTTCAGTACCAGGAGGAATAAAAACAAACATGCATTCCGTTAGTAGCGGCGAGCGAAAGCGGAGAAGACTAAACCGATAGTAGCAATACCATCGGGGTTGCAAGGCAGAGACGTGACATTTATGTCAGAGAAGTTACAAAATTGTTTATTAGCAGAATGAGCTGGGAAGCTCAGCCCTAGCAGGTGATAGCCCTTTAAGCGAAAATAAACAATCTTCTTTGTTTCTGTTCTTAAGTACACCGGGAAACGAATAGCTCGGTGGAATCCGCCAGTACTAACTGGCAAGTCTAAATACTTCAGAAGACCGATAGTGAACTAGTACCGTGAGGGAAAGGTGAAAAGCAGCCCGGAAGGGCGGTGAAATAGATCTGAAACCATATGCTTACAAGGAGTCGGAGCGGGCAGCACAGAGGACGGGAGATTGGTAATCCGTAAACGGTAACCAGAATTGTCGCAATGCGATTTTCTGATTACTGATTATTGTTTACTATTTTCCTGCGTTCTGTGCTGTCCGTCACGGCGTGCCTATTGAAGAATGAGCCAACGAGTTTTAGCAAGCTGCTCGACTAAGTCCGCGAGGACGGAGTCACAGGGAAACCGAGTCTGAACAGGGCGCTCGTAGTTTGCTAAAGACCCGAAGCCAGATGAGCTTGCCATGCGCAGGGTGAAGTTCCCCGAAAGGGGGATGGAGGCCCGAACCGGTGAGCCGTGCAAAACTCTCGGATGACGTGTGGTAAGGAGTGATAAGCTAATCGAATCTGGTAATAGCTGGTTCTCTCCGAAAGAACTTTTGGGTTTGCGTCGGACGTACCCTTGTGGGGTAGAGCACTGGAAGGTCTCGAACGGGCGAAAGCTCACGAGACCTATCAAACTCCGAATACACAAGGTCAATTATCCGGCAGTTAGTCTGTGGGGGCTAAGCTCCATTGGACAAAAGGGAAACAGCCCGCATCTCAATTTAAGGTCCCTAAATCGACATTAAGTGTACTTAAGGTAGTGAAAATTCTTTGACAATGAGGATGTTGGCTTAGAAGCAGCCATCATTCAAAGAAAGCGTAACAGCTCACTCATCGAGAATTTTCGCGCCGCAGATAATCGGGGCTCAAATGTCGTACCGAAACTGAGGATTTGATAGTTCCTTCGGGAACTATTGAGTGGTAGGAGAGTATTCGCATCGCGATGAAGGTGAAGGGGTGACCCACACTGGAGCGTTGCGAAGTAAGAATGTTGGTACAAGTAACCGCAATGCGGGTGAGAATCCCGCACGCCGAAAAACCAAGGTTTCCTTGGCAATGTATATCAGCCAAGGGTTAGTCGGTCCTAAGGGGATGGCAAACGCCGCACCCGATGGGCACATGGTTAATATTCCATGACTTGCATATAGATCGATGGAGTGACGAAGCGCAGTATGCTGAGCGTATAATTGGATTTAACGTTCGTGCTGTAAGAGTGTGTCCAGGCAAATCCGGATGCTCCTTTAAATAGGGTACTCAAGCAGAGCGAAAATGCCGCAAGGTAAAATTCAGCAAAGCGCGCTTTCAAGAAAAGCTTCTAAGATTATCTATATGCAATCCGTACCGCAAACCGACACAGGTGGTTAGGTCGAGTAGACCTAGGCGAACGAGTGAGAGGTCTCCAAGGAACTCGGCAAAAAAGCAGCCGTAACTTCGGAATAAGGCTTGCCCTTCGAACACTAGCAATAGTACTAAAGGGGCCGCAGCTAAAGTATCTCTGGCAACTGTTTAACAAAAACACAGCTCCCTGCGAACTCGTAAGAGTATGTATAGGGGGTGACACTTGACCAATGCCAGAAGGTCAAATAACGGCGGTGAGATTATCTCAAGCTGACTG
>CAIUUK010000034.1 GCA_903902315.1 uncultured bacterium
CTGTAAAAGGAGGGTGGTTTTTATTGTTAAATGCCGGAATTGGAGTATGTTCCGCCAAAGTGGCACTTTTGAAATCGTATAGTCATACGGAATTTTGTTTCTAGTGACGATTTTTAGGCGTACAAAACACGTTTTTGCGCACTAATCGTATATTTATACGGATTTAAAATAGGGTGTTTGCGAGAGATGTAGTTACCCTAGACAGTTTTTGCATTAAGTTGGTAATTATGCACTTCAGTCAACTGAAGTGCATAAAAAAACCGCTCGCCCAACATAGTTGGCAAGCGGTTTTGGTTGAAGATAAATTATTTCTGTGTGTATCCAGGAATGTATTCTTCTGGATGAAATACTTGATACCAAGTGAAATTGGGTGACCGAATAATTTCGACGCTGTAATCCTGTTCCTTTATCTGAATTACTCCTTCCAGTTTCTTCCAGTGTTCGATGGTGATTTGATTAAGCCGCCGCGACCCCTGATGGTAGATGATAACGGAGTTTCCTTGAATGTCACCGGCCGCTGTTGAGCGGTTTCTTTACTTTTAATATGCCAAAATCCACCCCTATTGTCAAGCTCGCCTAAAAGAGGTATAATTGTAGATAGCCGTACCAAACAACTGCGTTTTGCCGCTCTTTCGGGGGCTGTGCAAAATGAGGAAAGTCCGAACACCGACTTTATGACGCCGCGCAAGCGATCGCTGTCAGAAAGTAGTTAGTAGCAGGTAACGCCTGTCAGGGTAATTCCCAGAGGTGCGAACAGAAACGCCAGAGTCGAAAGATGACGGTATCTGGAAAATCACAAAAGTTACGCAAGTAACCAAGCGATCCTAGATAAGTTCCATGGCAACATGGAGATGCAACGGCAAAATCCTTACTTCGGTGCAAGACCGCGCTTCAGAAAATCCGTAAGGACAACTGATGAGAGTCGCTCGAGTTCGACAGCGATGTCGTTCCCAGATAAATAGTTGTTCAACTTCGCTTCGGCGAGGCCAACAGAATTCGGCTTATGGTACGGCCATCAGATATCCTCGTTTCACTTTGTCGTGATGCGGGGATTTTTGATTACTTTGGTGGATATATTTGCTATACTTAACAAACAAAACAAAATGGTTAAGAAATGGTTTTCATTTATTGGTAGAGAAATTCGTGGTCTTCACGAAGCTGCTTACTTGCTCGCAACATTTGCTCTACTTTCACAGGCACTCGGACTTGTCCGTGATAAACTTCTTGCATATACTTTTGGTGCAGGTCATCAACTTGATGTTTATTATGCCGCTTTTCGTATTCCAGACTTTCTTTTTGCATCAGTTGGTTCATTGGTGTCTGCATCTATCCTCCTACCATATTTCATAGATCGTTTCGGTAAAGGTGAACAAACTGGAAAAGATTTTTCAAATGCGATGTTCACGATTTTCTTTGGTCTCATCGTTGTTGTGAGTGCGGTTGTATATATATTGGCACCATACATCGTCCCACATGTTATACCTGGTTTTGCGAATGATCCATCACTACCAGATCTTATTACCTCGATGCGTGTGATGCTTCTTTCGCCGTTTCTCCTTGGGCTATCAAATCTTTTTTCAAGTCTTACACAGATGAGACATCGTTTTCTCGTATATGCAGTTTCTCCAGCACTTTATAACCTTGGGATTATTGCTGGAACAGTTTTTCTTTACCCGATCCTAGGAATTCCAGGTTTGGCGATAGGTGTTGTGGTTGGTGCTTTACTGCATATGGGAATACAGATCCCATTCCTTATGAGCGAAAAGATACTGCCTCGTTTTACTTTCAATATTGACTGGTCACGAGTTAAAGCAATTATATACTCTTCACTACCTCGTACGTTCACGTTGTCGGCAAATCAGCTCGCTTCTTTTGTACTTGTGTCACTCGCTTCTCTCATGGCTACTGGTTCTATTTCAGTTTTTAACTTCGCTTTCAATCTGCAAGCAGTACCACTCACAATCATTGGTGCAAGTTATTCCTCTGCAGTATTTCCAACATTATCCCGTCTTTATGTTGAAAAAAACGGCAAAGAATTCTTAGAAAAAATGATAGCTTCAGCTCGCCACATCATCTTTTGGTCTATGCCAATCATGGTGCTGTTTATAGTTTTGCGTGCGCAGATTGTGCGTACGGTTCTCGGAGCTGGTAAGTTCGATTGGGCTGATACACGCATCACAGCTGCCATGCTCGCTCTGTTTACTGTTTCGACTATCGGCCAAAGCCTCATCGTTCTATTTGTCCGAGCATTTTATGCAGAAGGAAAGACGAGTAAACCACTGATTATAAATGCGATCTCTGCTTCCTTTATAGTTGTATCCGGATTTGTGCTTATGGCTCTATTTAAAGACTTTCCGATATTCCAATATTTTATTGAGGATTTACTAAAGGTTGGAGGCCAGACTGGTACAATTGTTTTGACACTAGCATTGGCTTATTCGTTGGGTGTAATTTTAAATACAATATTTCATTGGGTTATGTTCGAAAAATCATACCCGGGATTTACAAAACCAGTTTTAGTGACTTTATATCATAGCTTTGCCGCATCAGTTATTATGGGTTATGTTGCATTCCAAGGTCTCCGTTTGTTCGCATTCTTTCCTCTTGAAAAAGTTTGGGGTATTTTTATGCAAGGCTTATGTTCTGGAGTCTTAGGTTTGATTGTTGGTGTTGGAATTTTGATACTCCTGAAAAATCAGGAACTCGCCGAGGTGTGGCGAACTTTGCATCGTAAGATCTGGAAGGCAATCGTTCCTCCTGCCGAAGTGGAGCATTTGTAAAAACCCCTATTTCTGCTATATTGAGAGCCTGCGAAAACTTGCCAAAAGCAAGTCAGTTTAAGCCATGAATCCAAAATACATTCGAAATTTCTCTATTATCGCCCATATTGACCACGGTAAATCGACCTTGGCTGATCGTCTTTTGGAGGTGACTGGAACAATCGAAAAAAGAAAAATGCAGGAGCAAGTCCTGGATTCTATGGAATTGGAGCGAGAACGCGGTATCACGATCAAGCTTACGCCCGTGAGGATGCGTTGGCAGGCTGATGGTGCGGAATACATGATGAACCTCATCGACACACCAGGTCATATCGATTTTTCATATGAAGTCTCACGAGCACTCAAAGCTGTTGAAGGTTCCATCCTCCTCGTTGATGCGACTCAAGGTGTTCAGGCTCAAACTCTCACGACGCTGAACATGGCTCGTGAAGGTGGACTGGTCATCGTTCCAGTTGTATCGAAAATCGATTCGCCGCTCGCACGTACAGATGAAGTGGTCAAAGAACTTGCTGAACTTCTCATTTGTGATGAATCAGATGTTATAAAAGTTTCTGGAAAAACCGGAGAAGGTGTTGCACATCTTTTAGATGAGATTATCAAAAGAGTTCCGTCACCAGAGGAAGCAAATCATTGGCAAACTGAGCTTCAAAAAGAAGAAAATAAAAAAACTGGAGGAGCATCTCCGGTAGCTGAACAGTTTCGTTCTCTTATTTTTGATTTTCAATACTCAAATCACATAGGTGTTATAGTTTATGTTCGAGTTATTTCTGGTTCAGTTAAGCGTCACGACAAGCTCACTTTCAAAGTTGCTGGCAGGGAATTCGAGGCGATAGATGTCGGTATATTTACTCCACAAGAAACTCCTGTTGCGTCTCTTTCGGCTGGTGAGATTGGCTATATTGTTACTGGTATCAAGGAACCAGGCATCGCTTCTGTTGGTGATACGATTGCTTCAGTTAAAGATACGCTTCCACCACTTCCTGGTTACATGACACCTCGTCCAGTTGTTTGGGCTTCTGTCTATCCAGAAAGTCAGGATGATCTAGCCATGCTTCGCCAAGCACTTAGCCGTCTACGCCTTTCTGATTCATCTATTACATATGAAGAAGAAGCATCCGGCACGCTTGGTAAAGGTTATCGTTGCGGATTCCTGGGTATGCTCCACCTCGAAATCGTGACAGAACGCTTGCGTCGTGAATTTAATTTGAATCTTGTTGTCACAATGCCGACTATCACTTATGAAGTAGTACTAAAAAATGGCGAGAAAAAAACCGTCTATTCACCTTCACTTTTCCCTGATGAAAATGACCTTGTTTCTGTTTCTGAGCCAATTGTTACAATGAAAATAATTCTGCCACCGGCATATTTGAATGGAATCATGAAGTCTCTATATGATCATGAGGCCGAGATAATTGGTACAGAGAACTTTGGTGATAACAGAACAATGCTCACAATGCTCATGCCGTTGCGTGAACTTATGCGTAATTTCTTTGATGAATTAAAGAGCATTTCATCAGGTTATGCATCTATTTCGTATGATATTACGGAGAGCCGTATCGCTGATGTTGTGCGTATGGATGTTATTGTAAATGATGAGCCTGTGCCAGCTTTTGCTCGTGTCGTTTCGCATCGTCGTGCTGAACAGGAGGCTATAACGACCGTCGATCGTTTGTATGACATCATGCCCCGCGAACTTTTCTCATATAAAATTCAGTCCAAGGCTTTGGGTCGCATCATTTCATCCCGTACCATTTCAGGTAAAAGGAAAGACGCCGCAGGTACGCTCTCTGGCGGTGATATAACTCGTAAAATGAAGCTTCGCGAAAAGCAGAAAGAAGGCCGTGCTCGCCTAAAGGAACATGGTGCAGTTATCATTCCTCAAGATGTCTTCGTAAAGATGATGAGGTCAGGAGATAATTAATTATTGGCGCCAAACTGGGAAATAAAGCAACATCATACTGATGATGACGAGAATTCCGAGAATCATAAAACCGATGCGGAATATTTTTTGTGACTTTTGATGAAATAGCATAGTGGCTGTAGTATACTGTGAAGTATGAAATCAGGCAACCGTTTTACTTGGCAGAGATTTTTCTATTCACCAGTTGGTATTGTTATTGGTTTTATCGTTTTTATTTTTCTCCTTCGTGGCGGGTGGGCTATTCACCAAAAAGCCTTATTGGCACAACAGCGTCTCAATCAAGCACAGACTGAATTAACTGACCTCCAGCATCAGCAGTTATCGCTTTCAAACTCAATAAATCAGTTGTCGACTCCAGCCGGCATCGAAGCTGAACTTCGTGAGAAATATCATGCTGTAAAAGAAGGTGAGTCTGTCGCCGTGATAGTTGATAATTCAAAATTAGGTGATAATGAAGGTGGTTCATCTAGTCAATCAACTAGTTCAACCACAGTTTCTCAATTGTCATGGTGGGGTAGTGTTATGCAATTTATAGGTTTTTAGGTCGTGTGCTTAAAATAGACTGTTTATAACTCCATTTCGGTATATCTACACATATGTCATAATAGCAGGGTAATTATCATTAATATAATATTCACATGCCTCCATTTCCTCCTCAAAATAACGCACCAGTTCCTCCTGCACCAGTCCCATCAAATCCTAGTCAAAATTCAGGACAAAATTTTTCAGTTGATTTACTTCAGAAAAATCCAAAATTCATAGAAACCATAAAAACTTTTGTTATTTATGGCACAATCATGGCCGTAATCAGCTCAGTAGTCGGTATGCTCGTCTCAGTTTTTCATTTCTCAGCGTATTCAGATTACAGTTCTTTTGATTTCGCAGCTTTGATCTTCAGTATAATATACGGAGCTATCGGTTCTGCTATAGGTGGAGTGGTCTTTTATTTCCTTTATGAGCCGATCAAAAACTGGGTCAAAGGTAGCGGTTTCTTGTCAAAATACATCCATGATATGTTTACATTGTTCTGGAAGCCTGCACTTGTTGGGTATATCATCAGTGGTGTTTTTGCACTATTAAGTATATTGAGTATCGGTGCAACATTAGGAGCGGCGGCTGGACTGGTCGCAGTTGGTTTCGGAGCACTCTTTGTCGGTTGGGCGGTGAGCTTCGTCGTCAACATCGGTGTTTACTATTGGTATGCAAAGGCTGTTTCTGCAAAGCTTGAACCATTGTATCCTTGGTAAGTTCAAAGAAAGCTTGTTTAATAATGAGTGTAAGATAAATTATGTCAAAAAATTATAATATTATAATAGAGGAATTTCTACGGTTGCAATACTAGGTATTATTGCAGTGTTAATTGCGGGTGGAATTGGTGCGTTTATTTATTCGCATTTGACATCTAGTTCTTCGGCGCCTGTTATAAATGATCAGGCTGTTAATAATCAAGCAGTCACTGATTCTGCTTCAGTCCAACCTACTTCATCTGTCCAAAATATCCCTTCAACACCAGTATCTTCAGGGTTAAGTTGCAATAAATATTTTCAAGATGTTCAAAGTGTAGGGCTCGCTCATATATTGGGATTATCTGCTGGAACTACGCTTACTGATGTTTCAGATTCAAGTGGTTGTACAGTGACTTGGAATGATCCTGTTAAATATCCTACGTCTATGGGTGAGTATAATTCTGTTGGCACTGTCACGTTTTCAAATGGTGGAGGATTTTTGACGGCACCAGAAAGTCTCTTTTACTCTGGATACTGTCAGGGTGAAAAATCACTGGGTATAGGAGATCGCTCTTGTTCAGGGTTTGAGGGATTGGATCATTCCGTGGTGTTTTTAAAGGGTGACCTGTTCGTCATGATAAATCCGATATTGAAAGTAGGTCCGTTCACTACAACCCAATTGATTTCATTGGCAAAAGCTATTGAGAGTAAACTTTAGTAATTTTATGGCATACACAAATAATCAATCAGCTAATATACTGGACTCACTCATGAATTGGTTCGGTTGGAGTTCAAATTAATGAAAAATCGAGGTGTAGCAGCGTTCACGCTCATATTAATTGTAACTGCGATGGCTATCACTGTGGGTGTTAGTTATTATTTCATCGAAAATACAACCTCATCTTCTGTCACCAATCAACCATTAAATTTGGTAGATGCTCCACTTCCGACATATGCAGATATTTGTACTTATCTAAGTACCGATATTTTTGATAACTATATGCCGATTGATTACCCGCGTGACAATATTGTTTTTTCAGAAATATCACTACCTGTTATATTTCCAACACCAGAACGACAATCGTCAACTTCACTCACAGTATCAAAGTCTTATGGGGTTTGTACGGCTATTTATAATGATCTGAATAAATATAATTATAATAATCCTTACGGTAGATTTTACAGTGTTGAATTTACCGCTTATGCTGCGAATGGTATTTTCTTTATAAATAATGCGAATATATATTATAGTTTTCTCAAACAACTTCCAAGTTTTATTAGGTCACATCTTGGATCGCTCGGTTCATTAACAGGCGAGATTGATGCTTTTGTAGGCAATAAATACAAGGATCAAATACAGGCTGGTGCGAAGGATCTTCAAGGTGTTGGAGATAAAGCGTGGTGGTTTAAGACTGCAGGGAGTCTTGATGATGATCCAAATTTTATAGATAACGTCACTGGTGACCAGATTACATTGTACTTTGTAAAGGATCATCTCCCGTACATTCTTCATGTTAAAGGAGTCTATAAAAAAACTACTATGGGAAGAGGTGTAACCGAGCTAGAATTAAATGAAGCGATAAATATTGCAAAGGCACTAATTCCTAAACTTCCTAAATATAATGAAGGAGAATTTGCATCTTCAACCCCCTCAAAAACCCCACCAACTCTCACGGCCACTAGAAGCACCACCAACATCAGTCAAATCAATCTTTCTTGGACTGATAGCTCAAGCGATATAACAGGCTATCAAATCAAAAGGGCCACTGCACCAAATGATGACACTATAATTGCGAATGTTGGCGTAGCCACAGCATATGTGGATGATTTAAATACGGTAAAATTATTAAATGATCATGAATCATATGCTGTGCGTGCTGTGTATGCTGATGGTACATATTCAGGTTATTCAAATGTAGTAGAGGTTTCAAACTGCGTTCTAGTTCCTGGAAGTAAATCTGGTAATTTGAATAAAATCGTGTTTATTGAGACATATGGAATGTATGCAAATATCGACAACTATGCCCAAAAAGTAAATTCAGATATCGATGCGCTTTTGACTGTTGAACCGTATAAAACATATAGAAATAATTTTTCTTTTTATATTGATCTAAAGAGTGCTCCAACACCACCCAGTTCCAATGCGGTTGCAGGTGTTGGTAGTTACTATCAATTCGCAGTTAATCCTATGATAAATTACTATACTTCTAGCTGTTCAAATGGATCACCAGAAACAGATGCAGTATATTTTGCGCAAAAAGGTTACACTCCAGTTCAAACTGTCCAATTTGGAAAGACAATATTCTTGCAAGACAATGCTTCACCCGTACCATTTATATATGGATTATCTAGAACATTTGGTTTAAATAATGAATCAATCTGGTCGACTACTGGTAATTTTGATCAATCATATAATTATCCTGGTCCACAGAATACAAATTATACTTTGTATGCTAGTCCAGTTAATTGTTCACTGAATCCGAGTAACGATTATCGCGGGTTAAATAATCGTATATACGGTTCAATTGTAGATAAAGGTTGCACCTATTTAAATAATGGAGCAAGTCCACATTCTATGACCTACTATCGACCATCTGAGACGAGTATTATGAATCAGGATTTTGTTAGTATAAAGAATAGTCCAGTTTCTGGCTTGCTCGATAACACTGATTTGTCAAAGTTCAATGTTATAGATTGTGGCTATATCATTGCAGCTATTTCTGGTCAGAAAGTTAATAAGGTTAATGCCGCAACACACTGGTCTCAATGTTTTAATCTAGATACTGCTGGTAAATCTGAAATATAGAGTTGTGGTATAATTTACGCATAGTTTTATCTATTAATTATTTAATTTATTTACATGTCTCCACTTCTTACATATATAGAAAGTCAGCTGAAACTTGGTACGACTAGGGAAGTCATAACCGCTCAACTTCTAGGTCAAGGTTGGACTAGAGCTGACATTGACCGTGGGTTTATCTCATTGGAGGTGCCATTGACACCAGTCACACCTGTAACACCAACTATTCCTGTAATAACAGCTACACCTCTCGCACCACAACAAGTACAGGTTAAAAAATCATCAACAAGTTCAGTTATCACGCTCATTGTTCTTATAATTATTCTGCTTCTAATCGGTGGTGGTGTTTATTTTTACTTTACATTTATTGCGCACAATACGCCTGCTCAAGTAGCTGACAGCAGTATATTTGATTCAGCTTCGACTACTTCAAATGATATAGGAAATACTACAGTTACTGTTGAATCAACGCCTATAAATACTTCTGCCACAAATGTTGTTACTCCCTCAGCGTCAGCCACATCTCCAGTCTCAACTCAGAAAACAGCTTCACCAGCTGTAGTAGTAAGTAAATCAAATACAGCAGGTACAGCCAGACAATCAAACCCTGTTATAACTCTACGTGGACAATCTAAAGTAGTCATCACTCAAGGTGATACATATAAAGATTCTGGTGCAACAGCATATGATCAGGTCGATGGTACTATTTCAGATAATATAGTTACAACAGGTTTGCCAATTGACACAACAAAACCTGGTACATATACCATCACATATTCAGTCACTGATTCGGTCGGTTTGTCTGCAACAAAAGTATATAGAATCGTTAGTGTTCTAGCGCCTGCTTATACAAAGTTTGGTTACAAAGCTACTTTGTTTCCAGGTATAACTTTGACTGTTAGTAAGCCACAACCATATTCTACAACTACTCCGGATTATAATGACGACAGTTCGTATCAACCACGACCTGGTTATCAATATATGGTTGCTACTGCAACATTTGATAATCAAACATCTATGGATATGCCTGAACAAGGACAATATATGGATACTAATTATACAGATTTTCACATTGTTGATGCAAATGGCAACGGATATCCTGTTTCAGCGACATTTGTTAATAATTCCAGTGCTAATCCAGCAGCTTTAACTGGTTTTCATCTTCTTGCTTACACCCAACAAACTGGAACAGTCATCTTCGAAATTCCTACATCAATGCCAACAACATCTGATTTAAAGGTGGTCTATCAGTGGTCATCTGATCCAACAATTAAAGCTACTTTCGGTAACTAGGGCATAAAAAAGAGGCCACCGAGCCTCTTTTTTATTGATTCAAATTTTAGACAAAAAAGAATCTAACTAGATTCCTAAAGCAGTCTTGATATGAGCTTCATCGAAGCCGACGATGACTTCTGAGCCGATATCGATGACAGGAACACCCATCTGACCTGTTTTATCGATCATCTCGCGACGCTTTTCTAGATCTGAAGCTACATTGTATTCAGTGAAGGCGACATTGTTAGCTTTAAAAAAGGACTTGGCCATGTTGCAATAAGTACAAGTTGGTGTTGAATATATTACGACGTTTTTCATGTGTATTATTTTTGTTTGTTAATTAAATAATAAATATCGAGCAAAACTAATTAGATTTTTAGTATAGCATATACATGCTATAATTTACATTAACTATGCACTACAGTTCAGTTCTCCACATCTTTTCAGTTTTGTCAGATAATATAAGCTATTACATTACTATAGGAGGTTATCCATTCTTGTTTTTGGCTGTTATTTTGGAGGGATTACCCTTAATTGGTACTCTTGTACCTGGTCATATTGCTATTATTGCTGGGGGCTTTCTGGCACATACTGGAATTATGAATATTTGGATGGTGATCATCATCGCTCTTATTGCGGCAATTTTAGGTGATGCTATGGGTTTTTATTTAGGACGGCATTACGGAATTAGTTTTATTGATAAATTCAAAAAATATTTCTTTATAAAAAATCAGCATATCGATAAGGCACAAAAGTTACTTACGAAACACACAGGCAAAGCGATGATTTTGGGACGATTGAGTCCCATCACTCGTGCATTTATGCCTTTTTTGGTTGGAACAGGTCAAACTGGGGTGTTGAAGTTTTGGGTATTTAATTTAATTGGAGCAATTGTCTGGGTTGGTTTATCTGTGACTTTGGGTTATGGATTTAGTTATGGATATGAAGCCGCTACGGGTTACTTTGGTCGAGCTGTTGTTATGACGGTGATATTTGCTGGTCTCATCGTTTGGGGTTATAGATTTATAAATACTCGATTTCATATATTTCGCAAATATGAATTATTTGCTTTGATTATAAATATAGTTTCTTTGATTATTCTGGCTTTCATGATACGAGATGCGTGGTCATCAACATCACTGATGGCTAATTTTGATATCTATGTAAATAGTTTTATGAATAATCAAGTCGGTAGTACAATGATCAGTGTCGCAGAATTTATAAGTTTCATTGGAAGTGTGGCGATACCAGTTTCGGCAGGATTAATTATCGCTGGAGTTTTCGTATTTCATGGAAGATGGCGTTCTGCTGTTGTGATGATTTTGTCGATCGTCTCTGCCTTTACTTTATTTAGTTTTATGAAGGAGTTCTTTGATAGGGCTCGACCGGAAAATGCACTACAATTGCTTACAGACCCAAGTTTTCCATCTGGTCATGCTACGATGGCAGCAACATTCTTTTTTGTGTGCGCGTATCTCTTTTCACGAAAAATTAAATTTTGGGTTTGGCGTGAGTCGTTTATTGTCATCTGTGCTTTAGCAACTATTGCTATAGGTGTGAGTCGAATTGTTCTAAATGTTCACTGGGTTTCAGATGTTATAGCTGGCTGGGCTCTGGGAATTTTCTGTGCAACAGCATCTATTTTACTTGTTAGGTATGTTGGAGAGTTGTTTCGAGGTGAGATAAAGAAAGGAAAGAAGGTTTAGAATAGTCGACTTCTGACAAATAATCTACTTCAACAAACTAACACCAGTCATTTTTTCTGGTTTCTTTAAGCCCATAAGAGCGAGGATAGTTGGTGCGACATCTGAAAGACCACCATCCGTGAGAGTGTAATCATGGGAAGTAAGAATACATGGAACTGGACTGGTTGTATGAGAAGTGTGTTTTGTTCCAGTTATAGGATCGATGTTTATCTCAGCGTTTCCGTGATCAGCGATAATGATAGCTGAACCACCAGCCTCTGTGAGAGCCGTTATAACTCTTTTGAGTTGTGTATCAACTGTTTCAATGGCTGTGATAATGGCTGGGACATTTGCAGTGTGACCAACCATGTCTGGGTTAGCAAAATTTATAAATACAAAAGGTGTATTTTTCTTTACTTCAATTATAGCTGCAGCGGCTATAGCTTCAGCACGCATTTCCGGAGCTAGATCATGAGTTTTTACATCTTTTCTACTTGGAAGCAAAATATCCCTTTCGCCAGTATACGGAGCTTCACGTCCACCATTCAAGAAATATGTGGCATGAGCAAACTTGTCTGTTTCAGCTATGTGTGCTTGATCAAGTCCTGCATTTGCAATCTCTTGACCTAGAGTCGTTTCTATTTTTATTGGAGGAAATACAATTTCACAAGCAAAATCAGAAGAATACTCCGTGAGAGTGACAAACATGATATTTTCATCTTTTGCATGAGCAATAATCTTTTCTGAAATCATACGCGCACGATCGGCTCTGAAATTAAAAAAGAAAACAGCATCATCTTTTTCAATAGCACAACCAGTACCTTCTGGTGTAGCACAGACAGTTGGTTCTAGAAGCTCATCGTTTTTACCAGCTTTGTATTGTTCTTCTAGGTATGCTGAAGGTTTAATTGCACAAACATTTCCTTCACATTCAAAAATAGCTTTTTCTGTTTGAGCGAGGCGATCCCAGTTATGATCACGATCCATAGCGTAATATCTTCCAGAAATAGTAGCAATAAAAAATTTAGGTTTATCGACAGGCTCGTCAATGTTCAACTCCGTTAGAATAGTTTCAAGAGCTTTCAAATATTCAGAAGCACTTTGCGGAGGTGTGTCACGACCATCAGTAAAAACATGAATCGCGACTTTAGGAACATTGTTTTTCTTGGCAATTCGTAGAAATGCATAGAGATGTTCTTGGTGACTATGAACTCCACCTGGTGAGACGAGTCCTTGGACATGGAGTGTTGAATCGTACTTTTTTACATGAGTGAAAAGATCCTGGATTGATTGGTTTTTTTCAAAATCTCCATCAGCTATAGCTTTATCAATACGGACTAAATCAGTATCAATGACGGCTCCAGCACCGATGGTAGTGTGACCAACTTCACTGTTACCCATTTGACCTTCAGGAAGACCTACGGCATTACCGGAAGCTTTAAGAAGGGAATGAGGATATGTATTCCAGATAAGGTCGAAAAAAGGTTTTTTTGAGCCTAGAATAGCGTTATTTTTAGTCTCTTCGCGGTAGCCCCAGCCGTCGAGGACGATGAGCATAGTAGTCTTTTGTGCAGTTTTCATGCAGGCTATTGT
Organism: uncultured bacterium; assembly: GCA_903902315.1. GTDB lineage: Bacteria > Patescibacteriota > Minisyncoccia > Phycocordibacterales > PALSA-1337 > C7867-002. The sequence goes on from CAIUUK010000034.1 coordinate 13,281, forward strand.
AGCATATTTTATGAAACGGTTTTTTTATCGTTTCTTTAGCGAAATTTTATCGTTTCTTTATCATTTTTTTATCAGAATTTGATCAATATCAAATATCATTATGAATTATTAGTTTATTATTAGTTTAATTATACAAATCATGTATTTAAGAAAATTGAAGAGAGGTTTTACTTTGATAGAAGTTCTAGTGGTTATTGGTATTATTGCGGTTCTAGCTGCAGTTGTTCTGGTTGCCGTAAATCCAGCCAGACAATTCAAATTGGCTCGTGATTCACAACGAACAAGTAATGTAGTGGAGATATTAAATGCGATTGGTCAAAATATTTCTGAACACAAAGGAACATTTGTCTGTAATGGTTCATCGAGAGACATTCCGGTTACGCACTCGTATGTTAGTAGTTTAGCGTCGTCTACTTCGTTTGTTACTATTGATATAGCTTCATGTCTTGTGCCAGATTATATTTCCTCATTACCATACGATCCATCACTTGTTGGAGCATTCTACATCTCAACAACATCATATAATACTGGTTATGAGGTGTTCCGTGATTCTACTGGTAGAATTACCGCTAGTTCAACAGGTGAATTAACTCCAACTATTTCTGCAACCAGATAATACAACTCGTTAGTAAAGTAGTTAGTACAGTAGATTAGTATGGTAAAATTGTATCATGAATATGTCACCAAAGTTCTTTGTGTTTTTCATCACTATTCTAATTATTACGGTCATCGGTATTATTGCTGGTGTAAATTTGATTATGATGAATTCTACATCGATACCAGTATCCTCAACTCATACAATTCAGATAGATAATCAATCCGATAGACAAGACCAGGGACAAGCACAAAGTCAGAAAATAGTGACAAAAGGTATTTTTTTGAGCACTACAACTCTGAGTACTACTACACTAGGCAAATCATCCCAAGTAGTAAATCCAATTACAGCTTACGCGTATCTGGTAGGGAATGTCGATACAGGACAGGTGTATTTTAGTTCTAACCAGAGTGAAGTTTTACCAGTGGCTTCGATGTCAAAATTGATGACAGCTATCGTTGCTACAGATGAATTCACACCAACAACTACTATAGAGATAACATCACTGAACATGGAGGTTGCTACTGATACGAGCAATCTCTATGTTGGTGAAAAGTTTACTTTGAAGGAGATTTTACAGCCACTTCTACTTAGTTCTTCAAATATTGCAGCTGAAGCAATTGCTTCTACAGCAATTGATCGCGCCGTATTTATGAATGCAATGTCTAATACTGCTTGGGAAATTGGTATGCCACATGCGTATTTTGCAGATCCATCAGGGCTTGATCCAGAAAATCATGCAAATGCCAAAGATGTTTTTGCTATGGCTGAGTATCTATATAAATACCGCCCAGATATTTTGGAAATAACCAGGACAATTCAGGCTAATCTGGCTACGACTACCAATCATGGCTCTCACATTGTCAACAGTACACATCCATTTGTGACTGACCCTAGATTTATAGGCGGTAAAACAGGTCGTACATTTGAGGCTGGAGAGACGATGTTAACTATTCTTAATATCGACAATAAACCGATCGTATTTATAGTTCTACATTCTAAATATGGCTATAGAGCAACTGACACGAGTCAGCTCATAAAGAAATTCATTTCAGATTACATCACTGCTTGAAATTCCTCCCGGTCTTTTTTGAATGTCTTTGCTGTTATGACGAATATTGTATATGAAATAAAGAAAGCTGAAGCAACATCAATTGTATAGTGCAGGTGTCCTAAAAGAACTATAATTCCGAAGAATATAGAAGTAGCAAAACAGAATATGCGAGTCAAACGATGTTTCCAGAAAACCAGAGCGAGCATGAACGGAAGTCCGGTATGTCCAGAAAAGAATAGATCGGCACCAGTACTCAACAAAAAGAAGTTAGGGTTATTTGAAAGTGCATGAAGAAGTGCAGCTGAACTTCCATCTATTATATTGTGATCTGGAAATGGTCCTATGTGTGTGAGGGTTATGAATCCTGATCGAATAAGTACGAACATGGCGACACTTTTCATTGCAAAAGGTAATGTGCGTGGGTTGCTGAAACATAGAATCGCTATCCACAATCCAAAGACCATTGGTCCAAATACGAATATCCAATCAACTTCGAATACAGGTATGTTTGATAAAACAATATCCGATACAGCGCTGGAAGCTCGTTCAAACGCATAGGCTGCTGCAAAGTAGTTAACTACTAGTGCACCAAGTAAGAGAAGAATGCTTATGATTAATGATTTAACAAATTTCCTATCCCTAAAAGCTTCGCGGTATTTATGAATGATGTTTGATGGTTTGTACATGTTATTTAATTAAAGAATGTGTGAAAGTTTGAATCCTCCCCAGATGCCGAGTAATCCACCTATTGTGCTCCAGATAATTGATGCAAATGAAAATGAATCACCACCCCAGATCATTGGTATAAAACTGCCAGCAGTTGATCCTATAAATACACCGATCCAGATAAGACTTTTTGACGACATGGCTCGAATTATACTCTATTTTTTACTCGTGGTACAATCCTCACATGCTTACAAATATTCAGGCCATAATCATGGGCGGGCTTCAGGGTATAACTGAATTGTTTCCAATTTCGAGTCTTGGCCACAGTGTTATATTTCCTCAGCTTTTTGGCTGGCATATCGATCAATCAGCTGATAGTTTTTTGGCATTTCTAGTTGCTACTCATTTAGCCACAGCACTCGTTCTATTTTTCTTTTATTTTAAAGATTGGGTGTTGATTATTTCTGGAATTTTTCGCTCATTAAAGCAAAGAACGATAGATACAAAAGATACATATGCAAAGTTGGGCTGGCTGATAATTGTCGGTACGATACCAGTTGGAATTCTGGGTATATTATTTGAACAGCCACTAAAAAATCTTTTTGCCTCACCTCGTGCAGCTGCTTTTTTTCTTATATTGAACGGTTTGATGTTGTGGGGATTGGAAGTATATAAAAAACGCCATGCACGCACACAAGCAGACATATCCATAGATACACCTGTACATATACTCGAATCTTCTGAATCCGCTGAATTAAAAAATCCTGATCAACAAATAGCTGATTTATCATGGAGTTCTGCAGTAAAGGTTGGTATTGCTGAATGTTTCGCTCTTATTCCTGGATTTTCTCGTACAGGTGCGACCATTGGCGGAGGATTAGCTATCGGTTTAGATCATATATCCGCTGTTCGATATTCATTTCTTTTGGCTACGCCTGTAATTATGGCTGCAGCAGTATTAAAACTTCCAGAACTCGCAGTTTCCAAGGATTTATCAGTGCTCGGCCCAATAATCATTGGTTCAATTACTTCGGCTATATGTGCGTATTTTTCAGTTCGTTTTTTGACGAAATATTTCAAAAGCCATACGCTTAGGCTTTTTGCTATTTATTGTGTTGTCTTTGGTATAGTCGCTTCTATTTCTTTCCTCCTTTAAACCAAGCATAAGCAAATAATCCAAGAGCTAGAATAAATGAGGCTAAACCATGTTTGATATGAACGGTCGTTGAGCCTGACTCGAATCCGGGGATATAGCTAGCCAGTGATCCTGCTGGAGTAACCCAATAATAAATAGCTAATATAATAAATATTATTCCAAGGATAATAGCGATTGTACTAAATAATTTTTTTGACATGATTTTAACTTTATTAATGATTTACATCTATATTATACAAACAGTATACGCGAGTTATTATAAAAAAGGCAATGACGGTGAAGACATTGCCTTTCGAATTATTTTTTGCGTTCAGGTTTTAATTTCCGAATCTCTCGAGCCATTTCGTGAGATGTTTTATAAACCTTGATTCGGTCCCAGACTGCGACTTGTTCTGACTGATCAAACCTCGATAATAGAGCGGCCACCTCGATGCTCATTTTTTGTGTGCCAGCCCGATGAGCTTCTTCGGTAGTCATATCCACCAATGGTTTTAGTTCGTCACACAAGTTCGCTAGTGCGAGCAGGTGATAGAAAACGATTGGTGATGTCTCATTCACACGCTTGTGGAATGTTGATTTTGAGGCATTATTATCTTCCAAATAAGACATGATTCCTTTTGAAACCTCAGTTGGCTTGTAACTGCCACCGCAGTATTTCTTGGTGAACTTATCAAATTCTGGATTTCGTTCAGCCAACCTAACAAGTGTGTCTAGGCGACCTTGTATAGCAACATTTTCCAACCGTTCGATTTTTTCTGTGCTTTTTAATTCACAGCTCTCACCATTGTCTCGAACGATCATGGATTTGTCGTCGAACAGATTTGATCTCTCGACGATGTTTACAGGTGTTGGTTTCGCAATAATTTCCCAATTAGGAATACTTTCTCCTATGATTGAGAAGGACATTGAATCACTATGAATTTCTGGTGAAAATTGTATTTTGCCAGTATCAAGGACGTGTCTCGTTTGGCGGTCAATCAAATAAATGATACATGGAACATAAAACATATTTTGTGTTGGCACATATTTCAATATGACGAAAATATTAGTCCCATCTGACGGTGCCGCACCTTGAATGTGATCAATAAATTCTTTGTTATCAGTTTTGAATGTTTCAACTGATTTGAAGCTGGCTTCGACTAGTTTATTGAAACCATCAGAGTAGCGAACGCCACTAATGCCTCCAGAAACCACAACCGAAATTACTTGCATAACTATAGTCTGCACCACTGTTGAAGCTGGTGCTTTTTGTGCTTTGTTTTTCATTTTTAATGTGGGTTTTGAATCACTACGAATGATTCGGTTTGCTGTGCTTAAATTAGAACATAATCTTTAATATGTCAACAGGATTTGAACTTACTTCTTAGTCATGCCGACTCTAAAAGACATAGCTACATACGTCATTGAAATACCTATTTGTAATGCTATAATTATATCGTGTTGAAAACTTCGCCATCATCCATGAGACGATTCAATTCTTTTACAGTTTTACCAGTTCTATCGGTTTTTTTGTTTAGTGTTTTTTTTATAATTCCTAATTTCGCGAAAGCGTCAGTAAATCCATCAGCATATTGGAAGTTTGATGAAGCGACGACTGGTGTAAGTATTTTGGATTCTTCGAGTAACGGAAATAATGGAAGTGTCACAGGTGATACTCCTTTGCCGGCTTCTTCTTATCCTCCTTTAAAAAATATCAGTGATACAGAAAGTTTGAGTTTCGATGGTAATACAAGTATCAGTGTTGTGGATTCGCCAAGCATAAATTTTGCAAGTAGTTTTACAATTGCGTTTTGGATAAATCCGAGCGCGTGGAATGATGGTGCTAGTAGGGGAATCGTCAGTAAATTTGACAGCGGATCCAGCAAAGGTTTTATCATCTATGATGATGGATCTAGTTCGTGTGGAGGAAGTTGTGGACCACTTATGAATTTGCGTATTCATGGCGCAGACTCTGTTGGTGAGTATCTTTATTCAAACTCATCGGTCGATGTTGGTACGTGGCAACATTGGGCGGTTGTATATGATGCTGGTGCTCAAACAGTGGTTTGGTATAAAAACGGCGTAGTAGATGCGACTTATACAAGTGTCAGCTTTGGTGATGCAACAAATAGTGCACCTTTGACTCTCGGTTATTCTCAACCTTGGAGTGGGTATTTCCAAGGTTCTATGGATGAAGTTCGTACGTATCAAAGTGCGCTTTCAGCCGATGATGTTGTTTCTCTAGCAGCTTTGTCGGTGGCTGGTTATGAGAGTAGTGATGCCACTGTTAGCACTAGTTCGCCTGGAACTGCTCATACTCCAGCAAATGTTGGCTCAGAAGATGGAAATTATTGGACTACAGCACTTTCTACGAGTAATTCAGGATATGACACACAGGTATATAAATTCAGTCCTGATCTGGCAGGTGTTACGACTCCACAGTTTGGTGTGAATTGGTTTGGTCATGGAGCTACGCCTAGCGACAAAAATGTTTATCTTTCTATTTGGAATAATCTTTCATCCGCATGGGAACAGCTTAATTCAAATCATTGTGATACAGATTGTGCACTTACTGGAAATAAAACCGGTGCAGACTATAAAGATAATAATGGCAGTGTCTGGGTTATGGCAAAGGCTGATAATTATGCGCCAGCCATCAGTATTTCCAATGTATCATTCAATGGTACAAATAATATCAGTTGGAACTCAAATATCCCTGGCACAAGTGAAGTGGTATACGACTCAGTTCCACATGATACTTGGCAACAATTTTTGGATAATGGTCAGAATGGAAATGGTCCATATGGCTCGCTGATAAATATAAACGGAATTTTCTACGGAATAACTCATAGTGGCGGAGCAAATGATTATGGAACAGTATTTTCTTTTAATCCAACTGGTAATGTTTTAACTAAAATTCACGATTTTGATTATAATTCCGATGGCGGATCACCTTATGGCGGACTTACAAACATCGGAGGCGTGCTATACGGAACAACTTATTATGGTGGAGCACATGGTTATGGAACTGCGTTTTCAATTGATACAACAAACAACAATCAATTTACAGATCTCCACGATTTTAGATGTGGAACAGATGATGGATGCTATTCATTTAGTACTCTTACAAATATAGGAGGTGTGCTTTATGGAATGACCGCTCAAGGTGGAGCGAATAGTTGTGGAATAATATTTTCAATTGATACGACTAATAACAATACTTTTGCCAAACTTCATGATTTCAATTCTGTGACAGATGGTGGAAATCCGTACGGATCATTTGCAAATATAGGAGGAATTCTTTATGGAACAGCTTATATTGGCGGATCTGCTAGTTATGGAACAGTGTTTTCTTTCAATCTAACGGGCAATATTTTAACTGATATTCATGATTTTGATTCTACTCATGGAAGATGGCCGTATTTTTCTACTCCTATCAATGTAAATGGAGTTTTATATGGAATGACTTACTATGGTGGGTCAAATAGTAATGGCACAGTGTTTACTATAGACACGACAAACAACAATCAATTTACTGATATTCATGATTTTTATTATCCTGTGGATGGAGCATTTCCACTTGGTTCTTTGGTAAATGTTGGGGGAATTGTTTATGGCTTGACTCAAACGGCTTCAAATAACTACGGAACTCTATTCTCTATAGATACGACCAATAGTAATAATTTTTCTAGTGTCCATGTTTTCAATCAAATTGACGGCGGATCCACTGGTAGTTATTTGTTGAATGTTGGAGGAGTGATTTATGGACTATCAACAAGTGATGGGGCAAATGGTGCTGGAACTATATTTAGTCTCGATACTACAAATGGCAATGCTTTTAGTAAGTTATATGACTTTGTTGGTAACACATCAGGTCACTTGGTAGATAATTCATTGGTTACCTCTCATTCGAGAAATGAGTCTGTGCATACCTCGACATTTTATTTCATGGTTCGTTCAACAGATACGAATGGAAATACAGCAACTAGCACTATTCAAGGACCATACGTTTCATCATGTCCATTTGTCTGGACCTATGACGGTGAAAAATACAATTTTATCGTTGATGCATCAGCGGCAGCTGGTCTTGGTGCTGGCTTGAAGCTTGCAACTTGGGCTACGACTCCTTGGTATAAGAGTCCAAACGCAAATAATAATTATCCCGATCCACTTTCTTATGTAAAAATATCCGGGGATGAGTTGAAGCCCAGAACTGTCGGCGGTGAGACATATTATGATGTGAAAAATACGACAGAGCTCAATGAAACTAACTACTATGATCAGGCTTCACTTGAAGTGGTTGACCATGATGCGAGTGTTGATGTATATCCTGATTATCGAAATAACGGCGTCATACATACGATTAGTAAAGATGCCCCAGCACCCATCTCTGTTATAGATCAAAGTGGTAATGATGTAACTAGCCTTGTAACGCATGATGATGGCATCTACTATCACACCTCAACTTCTTCTGTTTCAGATTATATAGATATCAAACTATCAAATAGTTCAACGACTCCTGTAAATTTGAAATTGTTAATTAAGCGTGGCAAAGAGGGTACCTTTAGTGGCGGAAACGGCTCAGACGGTTTTCAATACAAGAGTTCCAATGGTAGTTTTGTGAATCTTCCTGCAAATATGGATCCTATTACGGTCACTCGAGCTGGCGCATCTCATGCATCACGTAACCTGATTAACACTTATGGTACAGAGACGAGTGTGATTGATTTGTCAGGTCTGACCATCAGAGACAATACTGTCAGATTGATTACAACCAGTGGAAGTCGTTTCTGGGATATTGATTGGTTAGCGGTTGATACAAATCCAGATTCTAGTATCAGTACAACAACTCTTTCGCCATATTATGCTGATTTGCATCATCGAGGAATATCACAAATGTATCTAGTCAATCCTTTCGATCCAAATATGAGTTTGACCCAGCCAAAATATGATGAGTTAACTAACACTTTCGTCAGTAATCCTGTCTATGGAATGGCGACGAGATATGGTGATGTTGCGCCACTTTTACAGACTGCTGATGATAAATTTGTAGTTATGGTTCAAGGCGATGAGCTCTCAATGAAATATTCTGTGCCGGCTCAAGCTTCTAATACGGTTCGCGACTTCGTCTTTGAGACTTGGGATTATCATAAACCATATGCAAATGCTCTTGGTGATACGATTGCACCACTTCCATTCAATGAAATGACGCAGTATCCGTATCATACGAATGTTGAAAATTATCCAAATGATGCAGATCATCGTTTGTATCAGGATACATACAATACTCGTCTGGTGAATCTTCCTGTTGTTCCTGCTCACCATTCACTAAATACTGATCAAGTAACACTTTCTGTTTCAGATGTTTCAGTACCAACACCTCCACCAACACCACCACAGACTCAGTCAAGTCAATCGGGAGGTTCGGTTTCGAGTCAGGTGGCCAATCTTCGATCTATGGGAAACAATGTCCTGGCTGATCAATTAATAAAGCAGTATCCAAACCTGTTTAATAGGGGTACTTATCAATTCCCACGTTCACTACGATTTGGTATGAATGGTGTGGATGTAAAAGCTCTGCAGAAGTTTTTAAATAATAATGGATTTGCTCTGGCTACAACAGGTCCAGGATCTCCAGGTCATGAGACAACTTTGTTTTCATCCAAGACCAAAACTGCCCTTATGCGCTTCCAAGCCGCGCATCGTAGCGATATTGTCACACCTGCTGGTTTGACCTCACCAAGTGGCGTCTTCGCGCAGTTTACACGCAGTTATATAAACAGAGCTTCTGTTATTGAGAGTTGGAAACCGTAATTAGCACTACTACAAAAAGAAATGCCAGTAGATTGCAGTCAAAACACAAACTACTAGGAGTGCTATCAATGATTTTTTGTCACCTGATGTCATGTGTATAAGTATAAGTTAATTTACCCAAAAGTAAATGTGTATACTCTCACACCAGGTTTAGAGAAAATAATATCTATTCTATGTTGACCTAGTTTTGAACTTGAATATAAGCTATATAATCTAGATTGATTAATCTTTAATACGCCTGTGCCCGAAACATCAGCGCCAACAAGTCCCGAAGAAATTTGTTTTCCGTCAATCAATATTTGAACATCGACTGCAGATCCGTCTGCTGATTCCGCAATCATATACATTTTTGAAGAATTAAATACATACGATAGTTGTGTTGTCGTTCCTATGTTTTCTGCGTATTCTTTATCAATTTTCCATTCTCCTCCTAAGTAAAACTGATTATTAGAGAGATTGTTTGGAATTGTAAAAGTATTTGAGTTGGCGATAAAAGGTATTCCGTTACCAAAATATTCGTTACGCATAGCACCAAAATACGTTTCAGGACTTTCTGTCTGCACCGTGTAACCTGGAAGAGTTGACGTGCTCATAGGAATGACATCAGTTTGACCCAAATATTTTGAACGAGCATTTAATGCTTTGACAATTTCAGCCTCAACTTGATCATCGTTTCCTTCACCGATTTTGTCATAGATCATATTTCCGTGAATATCTATAAGGTATTTATGCGGCCAATACTCATTGCCATAAGCATTCCAGGTATCATAATCATTATCCAAGACGATAGGGAACGTGAGACCGAATTGCTTGTACGGCTTTCTGTGTGCGCTCGTACAGCTCCTTGCACTTTTTACATCCCGAACCTAATACTTGTACCTTCATTTTTGTATAGTCTTAGATAATAATTTCTGATAATGCTTAATCTCGTTTTCTTTCCGTGTGTAAATTATCTTCGTACCTTCACGTCTACATTCAACAAGTCCGCAGTATTTGAGGACCTTCAAATGATGTGAGGCGAGATTTTGAGGAATGTTAAGCAGAGGAAAAATCTCGCATACGCAAAGCTGGCCATTCTTGAGAGTATTAAGTATAGCCAGACGGTTTTCGTCGCTTATAGTCTTCAGGTATTCTGTTAATGTAGATGGTTGTTTCTTCATATATCAATGTACATTGATATTAGCACTGGCAATAATGTGATGCAAGTCCTACTATGAACATATCTACGGATAGCAAAAAGCTCCCACGAATGAGAGCTTTTTGTCGGAATAGCCAGTTACTCGACGGGAAATCAATATCTATACATGTCCCCATTTTTCGCCTCCCTTAAGGGCTCTTGGTAGACCCTTAAGCCAGTTGTTGCTTTTCACTGCTCCTTTTGCCTGAAGGCAAATCCACCGCACTGTGGCGGGTGACAGACTTAATTCACAACCCCCGTCCCGAGCGAATGCCCGGAAATACCAACTCTCGCTACCCAGCAGTTATCTTATCAGACCTTGCGTGCATATTCACCCCACCTCGCTTCTCACTACTTCATTTGAACGCAAAGTGCATCAATACAATGGTCAAGGCGTTAAGAACGACTAACGCAATCACAAACACTGTTTTTGAGGGTACCGCACTGGGATTTACTAAAATATAAATCGTGTAGATTATTGCAACAATCGCCGCGCCGAGGAAGTTTCCTTTTATCATAGTTTTATAATTAGGTTAATAAAATGCTCGAAAATACCAACTCTCGCTATTCCGATGACATTGTATCATCTGCAATCACAATCCAAAATACGCAGACAGGTCAGTATAGTACGGACTCTTATGAATCGTTTCTGTTAGCTGGGTCCAAAAGTCATCCTTTGACGAGAACTCGCCTATGTCACTATCTCGCCATGCAAGGTCAACATACTTTCGAGCAGATGCGATATTGCCTGAGTAAATGAGGTCAATAGCATATTTCCATGCCACATCAGGACCAGCCGCGCTACTCCAGCTCGTAATCATCTTCGCCATCTTCTGTATTTCCGCACTGCTCGGCGCAGGCTTTCGCATGAGTGTAGCATCGGCTTTGTATTTTCCGTGCTGAAGACTTAGTACGACTGGCGGCATCGGCGACCCAGCAAAACTTGTATGCCAATATGAAAATATATCCTCGTTAGTTTCAATTTCCAAGACCCCATCATGGTTCAAGTCTTTGAATACTATACCGTAATCGCCAGTATTGAGGTCCAGCAGAACAGAAAGAGGTGTGCTCAACTGGATGATATAGCTATGTGTACAGCAATGAGCATTACTAAGAACGACTATGACAAAAAACAGCAAGAGTTCATGGATAAACAAAATCTGCTCAACCTTGAACTTGAGGAACACACCACAGCGGACCATGACTATAAAATCCATGTGGATACTGTGTTTAATCTGGCTCGCAACATGAAAGAGATATTCGATGGTTCTGAACCGCTCGAAAAACGCGCATTTCTCAACTTCATGCTTCAGAACCCGACCGTATCGGGAAAAAGGCTAGAGTTTACAATGCGAAAATCATTCAATCTGATACTTGAATTGGCTACTTGTCCAATTGGGCTCACAACATGGGACGATGTTCGAACCTACATTATGTGTGATTTACCCCACAGCGGGTGACACTATAGTTTGCAGGGAAGTTCACGATGTTTACATGTGCACTTGAGGTAATAAAATCAGCGCCACCTTGCGGAGGCGCCGCTTTGAAGACTAAGGTATATTTTGATTATAGTTTTGGCTCTGGACGACCAGAAGCCTCGCGCGCCGCTTTGAGACTTAACCAAATGTTGTCTGCGGGAGAAAGTAGTAAGGTGACGTCTCTTCGGTTGTTCATGCGGGAAATAAATTCGTCGAGAAAAGCCTCAGAACGATCATTGAGTGTTGTTAATGTGTTATCAGGTGCTTGCTCAGACCCTTGTTTAGGCTTGAGAAGCTTCTTGGTCTCCTCTAATGTGGCCATGGTTATGTTGAAACCTTCTGCAAGTTTTGGGTCTGTAAGCATCCTTTGAGACCGCACTTCAAGCTGATGAATGAGTTCTCCAAGTAAGAAAAGTCTATCTTGGAGTTCTCTTGTTTGTTTTTCGTCCATACTATTCCTTATTGTTTTGTTGTTGTTCTGTTGTTTACCCCCCAGCCTACCTCTTAGGAAATAAATGTCAATAAAAGAAAAACCCGCCTGTCACACGGGTTTAATGTGTTTGAGGCGAGTTAAGGTTTTTTCTTCGGTCCGCATTTCTTTGCAAGACCTTGGAAGATTTCTGCGAGGAGTTGAAACAAATGCTTCAGTATCCATCTCCCGAATTTGGTGAGCTGTTTAAGCTCCCAAGTGATTACCTTCTTACCAGTATCAGGTCCACCAAAGAGTAAACCAGTAGCAAATGATATGATAAGAATGAAGACGACGAGGACGAACAAACTGTTGAGCGGGTTATTCGAATTATTCATTGGTTTCCTTGATTCAGTTCAAAATCCCGCATCCACCTTGATTTGGAATCCAGAGTATTGCCTCCGGCCACTTCAAAGGTGACTGGGCGAGATTTTGCGGAAAATGGACAACACGTCCATCTGGGAAATGTGTAATCTTGGAAATTTTACCGATCATCATTTCCCACGTTCCGTAAGAACGGTAGGGAATGGGAAGTTCGGCACCAGTTGTAAGCGCTTGCTTAAGCACTTCTTCTGGAGGAACGTTACAACGTTGGACTGCGACGAATATGCTCTTGGGTTTCAAGGGGTAACCGTCGGTATTTAGATGTGTCATGTGCTATCCTTTCTTTGTTTATCCAGCTGGTTCATCCAGGCAGATTTGTTGTTAATGATAGCACGACTATTTAGTTTTGTCAAACGGCTCCCATGGTCGTCTGTGCTTGGAACTTTGGAGTGGGGGAATATAGGTATGAATTTGAAAATTACTTGTTTTATCCAAAAGAAAAACCGCCCCAACAAAGTGCCATCGGGGCGATCTTTGGGAGGGCGGAATATGCGGTATCAATTATACCTACAGGTTGCACCAACAATTTTTCCGTCCAATTCAAACAGTAGTGTGACGTTATTCAAAAGGTTGCCACATTTTTGATAAAGTTTAATTCGAACAGCCGGGACTTTGTCCTCGAAGTTGAAAACAAACGATACCATTCTATTGCAGTCAGTTGTTTTAATCACTCTGGTCAGTTCACATATGACCTCCCAAAATTCATTCCGTCCCATTTGAGATGAGTATTTGGCTGCCGTTACTGTATCACCCATTGCCATTAGCTGTAACTCAATAGGTAGGCGCATGGCCGCCATGTAGGCAATTGTGTAGGGTCCATCGGGGAATGTTTCTACTGAACTACGGACATTGGAGTCTACTGTCATGCTTGTGCGTTTTACCATAACGTGATTTTCCTTTCGGGTTGTGGCTCACTACGGCCAGGTTTTTGTTTTAATAGAGCAGTTCTCACATGAGGTGCCCAAATTCTATTATATAACACTATTTGTGTTTGTCAACTCTGCTCACAACGTGGGATGATGTTCGAACCTACATTATGAGTGATTTACCCCACAGTAGGTGACACTATAGTTCGTAGGGAAGTTTACGATGTTCACATGTGCATCACATAAACAGAAAACCCACCATCTCGTGACAGTGGGTTACTGTGTTGAGAGGTGAGTTGTTTTAGAACCCGTTGACGTAGGCAGGGCGAGGTTCGCCACATTCAGTCCAGGTGCCGTCTGTCTCGAGTTTTTCCCAGCGAACTTCGTAGGAGAGCGTCATCGGCCCAAGTTTGGAACTGAATCCAGACTTGAGAGTATCAACCGAAGCGTTGCGGGGGAATTGGCGACAGATGTTAATCAAGGAGTCTTCGACCAGCACAACGTCATGTTTCGTATTCGATTGAAACTTGCCGTTGTTGCGATGGTTGTAGGCGACAGCCCGGAAGGTCGTCTTGGCATTCACTGCCCAAGAGACTTCATCCCAATCCTGTTTGATGGCCCAACGCGCAGCTTTGGTCCGGTTGTTCGTATCGCGAATCAGGACAACCTTGTCACCCAATGACGGTGGATAGATTTCCTGATTCCGCGTCATGACAATCGCGCCAGTCGGAGTGAGCTCCAGATTGCCACCTTGTTTGCAGTGGCAGAGGATATGTTCCGGTTCGCCATTCTGGACGAAAAAGTAATCTGCATTTTGGACACGTTTGACTGTCGCAACGACAAGTCCTTGATTGATGTTAAAGTTCAGTATCATAAACGTCCTTTTCTTTTCCTTAAAGGTCCTTCAAAGAAGGAGAGAATAGCGATTTTTGGTTATTTAGTCTCTAGCACATGCCTATTCTTGCCGTGTGGTAAGAAAGCTCTCGTATTTAAGGAACCTTCACAATGGTAGCATATAAATGTATGCTTGTCAAGCTCACAACGTGGGACAATGTTCGAACCTATATTATGAGTGATTTACACTTCAGTAGGTGACGCTATAGTTTATAGGGAAGTTCACGATGTTCACATGTGCACAGAGATAAAAAGAAACCCGCCACCATATTTCAGATAGCGAGAGTTTTTGTGTGGTGTTTAGTAACCACTTTTATCTACCGAGCTTCTGTGGACGAATGTCCGCAGGCAACTTCATGTCCAAAGCATACTCGGCAGTTCCTGCCAAATGAAGAAAGCGTCCTTCCAGACTCTTGAACTTCATCAAGCACTCGCGTAGCTTGAGACTGTGCTCAGGTGTCGGCTTGTCGTTCATGTAGACGAGAGCATTGTGCAAGTCTGTTGTCGCACTTGTCAGCTCATCGTGTAAGTCGCCCAGAAGTTCGTCAAGCGCATCACTTACTGGTTTGAGCGGGGCGAAACCATCAGTTGCTTCAGTAGCGGTTCCAAGTAACATGTCGCTGGTTTTTAGGTGTATTGTTTTGGAACACCAAGGCTTCCTTTCAGAGCCAATCCATTTATATCAAAAAACTATATGCCAGCATGATAGCATATAAGATGTATAGTGTCAAGTAATGCTCGCTCTATTGGACGAGTTCAGAACTTTGGAGTGGGGAAGGATTGAAAGAGGGTTGGAAAAGTTGAGTTTTGTGTAAATAAAAACCGCGCCTACTTCAAGAGTAAACGCGGTCATTTGAGTCCTATGACTCCGGATTTTCACCGAGTGCGGATAGCACCATTTTTAATCCATCGGGAACGGGAATGGCGAGGTAACAATGCGTGGTTCGATATAAATCGGTTCCACTTTCGAGCTGTTTGGGTCCTTCATCAGGATCCATGTCCCCTCGGCGCTCGCCGGAGAGAACAATCCGTTCGGATCAGCTTGAGGCAAGGTCAGATAACCTCCACCACTGCGGTATTCAACCTTCTGCGGGTTGGTGTATTCCGTCGCGTAGGGGATTCCATATCCGATAGTCTGGCCGATGTAGGTCAGCTTTCCACCGCGCGCCGTGTAGCCGTGCACAATGGTCGGGTTCATGTTTTCCAGGTAGGTGTAGGTCACCAGATTGGCCTGATCCCGCAGTTCCAAGACCATCTTGAGAAGCTTGCGCTCCTGGAAGTTCTTGATAGCGGGCATGCCCGTCTGCGCCGTGCCTTCCTGCAGGAGTTTTTCCTGGTTGTCGCGTTGGATGTCGTCGCTCGACGGGGCATCACAACCCGAGTTTCCGGCGCAGGTCAGATACAGCAATGAGCCGCAAACAGCCGTCATGATGATTCGTGTCAGTTTTTTCATAGTCGTTTTTTCGTTTCAGTTTTTCTGTGGTTTTTACTGTATCAGACCAGCGTTGAGTTTGAGTTGACGAATGAAGGTCCGCAGGCTGTCCGGCATACTTGCTTCCGGATAGTCAGCGGCTTGTTGGAGGATAACACTTGCCATGGCGGACTGAACGTTTGTGTCGCCGGTGTGGCTGATGTATTCGAGCTGCATCTTTTGCAGCTGCTGAACCATGCCCTGATTGTAGGACTTGGTTTGTTCGAACGTCTGGCGCCGGACCGCTTCATACTTCGGTGCGAACACCTTGTAGAGGAAGAAGTCGTTGCCTTCTGCGATCCACCCGAGCCCCAACACCACGATGAGTGTCAGGAGAGCGAGTCCGATGATTTGACTTGTTTTCATAATAAATATACTGCGTTTTTGGTTTCTTTTGTTTCTGCAGTGTTTTTTAGTCAGCTGCATTTTTCAGGGCTCAATAAAGCACTAAAAAATGCAGCCGTCGAAAACAAGTCACCATTTGAATATGTCAAAAAACTATATGCCAGCATGATAGCATATAATATGTTGTGTGTCAATAGTGGGGCTCCGCACGTTGGACGAATTCAGAACTTTAAATTGTTTTATTATTGAAAGTGAGATGGGGAAGTGGAGTTTAGAAATTCTACAAAAAAAATTAACCCACCTTCTTTCGTTGGTGGGTGTCTACGTCTTGTTTTTATGGAACAAGTCTTGCAGAACAAATGATGGCGATGAAAAGAAAAATTAATCCCCAAATCATCGGTCCGTAGGTTGGTCGCGTTCCTGCAAGAGTAACGCTCTGTTTTCTTTGTTCAGACTGGATTTTAAATGCCCAGATCATGTTCAACATGAACAGCAGTGTTGAAATGGCACATATCGTTGCAAGTATTATGATTTTAAATTCGGACATGGTATTCCTTTGTTTATGGTCGTTAGTTGCTACTCACAAGACATCTAAATGTCCTCTGAGTAACAGCCAACACCAAACAGGTATGTCAAAAAACTACTATGCCGAAATGATAGCATAGATTATTAATTATGTCAAATTACTTTCGTAACTTTTCTCCTTTCTTGTAACAGATAAAAATAAGAAGAGTAGTCAATACAATGATTGGCAATGCGAATGTCAAGAAATTGCTTCCCGAATCAGGATTACCGAAGGTCTCATTTTCTCTATTGAGTACAAAAACCACGATGAGTGCAACATATGCAAGAATGACAAGCCAGCCTTGCCATTTTGCTGGCGTCCAACCCCAGCCGTAGATCTTGGCCTTGAACCAATAACCCTGCGGGTTGTCTCTCAAGTAGTTTATATATTCTTTGATCATGTAGTTCTATTTTAGCACTAAAAGAAATTTCTACTGTATAAAAAGAAAACCGCCGATCGGATTTCTCTGATCAGACGGTGTTAAATTATGGTGTCACTTTTATGGAACCAAGGTGACACCTGGAACATTTAGTTCGATAAGAATGCCATCTTCGCTATCGACGATGTTGTTTGGACCGTAGAACAAGACGTAAAACAAATATTCGTCGTCCCCGTTACAGTTTTTTACTAACCGCTTAATCGGGGAAGCTGGTATGGTGTTGGGTTGTGGTTCTTCGAGAAATGTCCACAATCCTCCACGCACATCCTTGATTTTTGAACCTTTTGCTGCTTGAGCAAAGTCTTCTGGTCTAATTGGTGTGATGTAATTCATATTTCTATTTGTTGGTTGATGGTTGCTACTCACAAGGCACCTAAATGTCCTCTGAGTAACAGCCAACTACCTATAGGTATGTCAAAAAACTATATGCCAGCATGATAGCATATAAAATACATAGTGTCAAGTAATGCTCCAGATGTTGAATGAAGTTAGAACCAACGTATTTAAATAAAAAAGAACCCACCAAACGAACAGTGGATTCTCTGTTCGGGCGGGCACTAATACTTAAAACTCATTTGTTATGTTAACTCTTTAGCGGCGTTAGCAATGCTTTCAAGATACGCTAACCAATCATCAAGAGCAGGGTTAATTTCGGGTATTTCCACACGACTTCGTCCGCC
Source organism: uncultured bacterium (assembly GCA_903902315.1). Taxonomy (GTDB): domain Bacteria; phylum Patescibacteriota; class Minisyncoccia; order Phycocordibacterales; family PALSA-1337; genus C7867-002. Next base: position 31,313 of record CAIUUK010000034.1, read on the forward strand.
ATTGTCATACTCGATGACTATTCCGTCATTGATGAGACCGTTAAGGATTGTTCGTCGCTCTTCTCTATCTGTATTGTGTGCAAAAGAACGATTAATGACGAATGGGTATGTAAGGTAAGAGTGACGTTTTTGAAGCAATTGGATCGATGCAATCATGTCGTTCTTTTTCTTGATTGTTTCGACCAAATTGAAGAGTTGCCCATACAACTGACTGTTGATCATTGCGCGATAGTTTATAACAGCCGCCGCAATTGTCATCTTACCGTTGTTTTTAACCTCATAGGTTAATTCATCAAAACCAACCTGAATCACGGAATCACTTTTTTCTGAGGCGGTTTCGATAGATTTACCAAGGGACCATAACTGTTCTCCAAATTGTTCAATTAGTTCATTTCTTGATGGCATATTTAGCCTTTCTATTTAATTGTGTTTATTGGTTACAAGCCAATGTGTGCCGTTGTATTATGTGTACAGTACTATTTATTATGGACATATGTCAACTATGACTAACACAGATTCAATTCTGAAGTGTAACGGGTTCGAAACCTATTCTAGTCAACTAAAATCACCTTGATATACAAAGTGATTTTTAAGTGCTCCGCACGTGGGATGATGTTCGAACCTATATTGTGGATAATATATAAACAGAAAACCCACCATCTCGCGACAGTGGGTTACTGTGTTGAGTGGTGGGTTGATTAGGTGGTAACCAAACTCAGTTCACCTTTCTCCTCGTTCACGACCAAGACAGAGAATGGACTTGGAAAGGGAAGTGATTTGGCTTCGACAACTTGAGCTGGTTTTCTTTTCAAAAGACCAGCACGACGTAATCTTGCTTCGGAAACCACAACCAAGTTCAGCTCATCGGCCTCCTTGCGAATATCGAAGCTCGCCATACCAAGACTGAAGCGTTCCTTCAAATTTTTTGGAGTTGGAAGAATTAGGACCCTGATCCCGCTATGTTTTTGCATGTGAAGCCAAGACTGGAACGGTTGTAGTATGAAATCCCACGGACCATTAGACAGAGCGTCAATGTGGTGTAGTGGAACGAATGCTTTTTTCATCTGTAATCCTTTTTGTTTGTGGTTGGTTTAATCAAAAAACTGCTAAGTACATCTTAGCATATAATATAGTGTCTGTCAAGCTCCCATGGTCGTCTGCGCTTGGAACTTTGGAGTGGGGGA
>CAIUUK010000035.1 GCA_903902315.1 uncultured bacterium
CCAAGCGGATTTCGTAACATGGAATTTCATATTTCTTTTTCAGGCCCCATAGTTCGCTAAAGGTACAATCCCACATACATTCTACATTGAAATTTGCGAACAAGCCCAATACGTCATAGTGCTCCACGACAATTTCATTTATTCGTTGGCCATTAGCACCATCTTTATCTCTATCGAGAATCGCATCATGTAGAGTTATCTCAGGGCAAGGACATACCCGCTTTTTTGTTATCGGATCTTGAACGCTACCATGACCTAATGGTGATGCACACGTAATTTTACCAGGCTTCAAAATTAATCCGATTGGTCCATAATAATTGGTTCTGACCAGTGGATCTCCATACTCATCACCATGCATAATCGTTGAACCGCATAATTCGCAGTCTAGGTCAATTGCTTGTTGAATTTTCCTGATTACAGTATCTGGCACATCGGAATTAACCGGACACCCACAGGCCTTTGAAAGACAATGTGCTAAAATGGCATTGTTAGCCCGTAATTCCGTGCAGTGCTCTTCATTACATTTGAAGAAAGCACTCCGAGCAAGACATTTAGCAGTTTCCATAATTGCTTCCTCACTGTAGCGCGTTTTTTTCTTGGACACAGTTTAAGCGGCCTTTGATAATTTAAATTTCGCATGGACATCCACGGGAACCTCGTATGTACCCGTGCTTGGCCACCATCCAGTACGAGTTGTAATTCTTGACCCATTGAGATATTGAAGCTCTGTTCGAACATTGGTTGTTCTTCCAAATGAAAATTGTAGCGCTAAAACGGCCATTCAAAATACATCTATTGTAACTAACTGGATCGGATTATCCTGTCGTGCCGATATCCGTATCATCTGAAGACGAACTTGAAAACTTTTTATCTTTGATTTGGTCGGCAGCACCTGAAAAAAAATCAAGAAGTGTGAACAGATCGGTCAGTGGTAATGGTGTGACATGTCCTTCAAAGACATAGCGCCATTTTACGAATGCACCGTCAAAAACCTTCAATATGTCTTGGAGGAAATGCCTACCGTTATCAGACAGCGGAGAAGTCCTGAAAATCTCCAGCAGGAAGCTCTGGACTCGTTGAGGCACGGCCTCGAATAACCGAGAGGGATTGTGCTCCTTGCCACTTAACGATTCATTGCTAAGGTCATTTGACCAAATTGCTCCTGGATAGATTTCTTCAATATTGTTTAATACCGTTACAGCATTAAGGGACTTGAGGTATAGTTCCAACGAGAATGTGCCGGTCATGATAATAGGCCCACCAAAACGTGATGACGAAGATCCCGGTGTCCATGTGTCGTGCATAAACTTCGCTGCACTATGGTACTCGTGGGCCCAGTTCAGGATCGTGGTGTTAGGAATAGTGTAGATGCGATGGTCGCGTTGGTTTCGAGGCATCTTATTCTCCTTGTGACAAGTAAAGCAGGCTTTGATTCGGTATAGTTCTGTAAATATCGGCTAGCTTGTCTCAAAATAGTTTCAGTTTCAAGTCATCCGATTCTCGAATTTCCCCCAAGCTGAACCATTGTCTCCGGCCTATCAATCACCCTTCTCTCTTTGTCAATCACAGGCCCCACACGATATGCAGTCATCCGATCCTCGACATTTCCCCTTGCTAGCTCTGTCAGATCATCCCGTGTTGCCTTCCCATCAATCCACTGACTCTCACCCGCCGCCGAAAGTATCAACGGCATCCGCTTCTTAGTGTTGTGAATTTCAGCCATAAGCCCGTTCGCCGGAATCGTCATAATCGAGAACGAAAAGCTATTGTTCCAAATGCTATAAATCCCAGCCATCGCAAATATCTCTTCATCCTTTACTTTGATGAACCAAGGCTCTTTCTTTTTACCGACAGTCTGCCATTCATAAAAACCTGTACTCACAACAAG
>CAIUUK010000036.1 GCA_903902315.1 uncultured bacterium
CCATGTACTTACACAGATGGTCGTTCTTCATTATACAGACGCACATTCGCTTATAAGTCGGAAGCTCCCGAAACTCTTCTACATCAACGTCGTCTTGGTATTCCATCGTCACTGGGTGCTTGTTTGTCCTGTAATTGGTGCCATCAGCGTTTATTGAATATTCAATCCCTAGTGCTTCAATTTTACTAATCAGACTCAATGAAAGGCAACCTCCCTTTTCCCTCCAGAACTTTTGTGATATCTGAAGTTTTTTTTTAAAGTTGTCGGATGCTTCATTCGGAAGTGTTGAGAGTAAGAACTCCATATACGTTTTCCAAGTATGCCCTTCCGGCAGTTTGATTGAACGCCACCCCATCGCGGTGGTCCCTCCGTAAAGTCCTGCGAAGTTCACGCCAGAAGTTCGACCGATCATTTTTCCCCAGTTTTTAGGGTCTATCACTTTATATAGTTTTAGGTTCTCAATTCCTGAATCATGAAATGGACTTGCAACGCGCATTTGTGCCGGAGAAAGACCAGCCTTCCAAAAAAGGTCATAAAGCTTATTGTATTCCCAGCCCTCTTTTGCATTCGCGATCCAAATATCATCAACCTTGAAATCAAAAATCGGATAAGCGTTGTAAATGCCTTCACTCATCTCTAGCGTCCACGGAATGTCCTGATACTTGTTTTTGTTTTTATCTGAATGGACAGCCCTCCATCGATTCAATGATTCATCTGTTCTAATCCCTACGAGACAACATGTTTTTGTAGCATTGTTTTTTTCGTGGAACCATCGAGAAAATCTTTCTTGCAGCTCGTAATCCCACATCCCCTTCTTGAACCAAGGAAACTCGTGGTTCATCTCTGAAATACTGTTCTTTGGTATGCATCGAACCCACAGGTCACGCTTGTCACGATCCCACGGTACCCAGTGGTCGGTGTATGCCGACGTTGCACATTTCGCAGCAATAGGTAAGCATATACGATAAACATCAATAATATCAGAATTCTTTGCAAGCTCCTCGTCTACATAGTCAGTCGTCATCTGATATTGTGCTTCGTAGTCAATGTGGAACACACCGAGTTTTCTATGTGGACAGTTTTTTCTAATGAAGTCTATCGCAAGATTTAATAAAACTCCGCTGTCTTTTCCGCCAGAGAATGAAACGTAGACATTATCGAATTCATTAAAAATTAATTCCAATCTTTTGTTTGCAGCTTCGAAAACATTCATAAGTCTTTTTCTTTCTTCGAGTTCGATTCGTTTCAAAACTCCGTATGAATCACAATTTGGTCGTGAATATCCAAGACTTGTTAATATAATGTCATTAGATAAAATTGCTTTGCATATTGCGCGGTAAGATGGAGCTTTGTTTAGTGCCTCTAGCCTTGCTGGCGCTTCATCTGGGATGCCGCAACCGTATCCTTGTGTTTTCCACTTTTCTATATAAGATTCAATTCTTGATTGCATACATTATTTCCAAGTCATCGATGGCATTTTGTGCTTCCTGGTTTGCTTCGTCTTGCTGTTGCTTTGTTAGGTATCCCCACGCAGACCTAGTAATGTCTTCTGGACACTTAATAGCCAAACAAGTAGCGGCGTGTCCTACCCATGCTTTTTTATTTCCAGAATCACCAGAAAGATGATGCTCGCAAGCAATCGGCCATTCGATGATCACTCTTTTCATAAAAGATCCATATAGTTTTGCATCACCTGTAAATTCAATGGCTTTCTTCAGAAGTCGCATTCGGTCTTTTCCAAATACTGATTCCCACATACCGTTTTTATAATCTTCCCATTCGTAATATGGATGCCATATTTTTTTCATAACTTTATAAAAACGTGACCGGACAACTTCAAAAAGGGTATAATGTACATCACCCGATCACGCTCATTATTGCCTTTAGTTAAGGCAAAACATTACAAGCTTGTAAGCCACTGCGCCGATTATAAATCCAATACCAAGCCACTTTAAAAACTCTTTATTCATGTGTCCTCTTTTCTGTTATCTTCTATAACAGAGATTAGATTATGTCTAGCATCTTCTACACTTTTCGCAACAAAAGCTAAGCCTCCGAGACTGTTGATCTTATCGATAAAGAAGCGTTGCTCTGGACTTAAAATACCTCTCTCTGACTTCACTTCTATACCTAAAAACCTACCATCTGGCAGCACTCCCAGAATATCTGGCACTCCCTTGCGGTGATACGCATTCCCCTTGCGATATATGCCTAGCTTCTGATCGTAAGTTCCTTGTGATTCCGCCTTCCACACAAACAACCCGATTGAGACTAGGTAAGCAAGGATGTTGTTCTCTATGTCCTTTTCGCTCACAGGGTAATAATCTCTTCACTATTCCCAAACTCAATACCCCGAACAATCATATCGGCATAACCTAAAGCCTTCTCTACGTTCTTCTTGCCTTCATAGATAGTCGAATTGATGTTGTATACAACACACTCATAAGGTGCCTTGGTAGAAACTGCGATTAGGTAATAGTTCTTCACATTACCTAGAGCCATGCCGTAAAACGCAAGCTGCGTGTGGTAATGGTACTCGGTGATTATCTCCCTGAATCCTTGAATGTTCGACGTGGTCTTAAGATCAAGAACGAATCCATCGCCGTCTGCATCGATCTTAGACTTACAATCAATCTCGCCGATCTTGAATGAATATTCCTTCTCTCGGTTTGTTGCCTTATTGAGAAGAGACATTGCCGGATGCGACTGAGTTACGGACTGAGCGCAGAGTTGCGCTTCTAGCCACGTTGTCTCGTCAATCGCGATCTTGCCTTCGTTCAAGCGAGCGAACTCCTCAGCGTTGGCCTTCCCTTCTTTAGTTCGTCTATCGAACTTGGGAGACTTGGCGAAGTCCTCAAGACCTACTCCAAGCACAATCGCATGAACAAGTGAACCAAAGTTCATCGCATCGTTCCCTTGAAAGGGGTTATTATACTCATGCCATGCTTGCATGGGACTTTTTAGTACTTGCTTGATTAGCGTTGCGTTGACTGCTTTTTTATTGAAATAGCTCATAATTTTCCTTTATTATACCGTCTAATTACTGTTCTTCTGCTCACACAAAG
>CAIUUK010000037.1 GCA_903902315.1 uncultured bacterium
ATTTGCCCAAAGAATTTGCAATGGGAAAAATTAAGAGGAAAACACTATTTGATAATCCAAAAGATAATACCAAAATATTAACTCTAAATTTTGAGTCACCAAAACATTCAATTATATACGCATACGCTAATAATAAAGATCAGCTTGAAGAAATAATTCATGATGCTAATCTACATTTTAGTCAACAAAACGAGAGACTTAAAAGCTTAATTTTACCTAGATAGTGATGAAAAATCCTTGATTTGGCTGATAACTGTATTCCAATCCTGTATAATTAGGGCTACACGAACGTAGTGAGTGTTGACCGTAAGCTCGTGCCCGCGCACGAGCGTCGGGGAATCGAAAAGGCTCTCCCATATTTTCGAAGAGCTAATCAGTAGATCACGCCCCCCCCCCGGAGGCGTAAGCTCTGAGAAAATGGGAAGCCTGTACTGATGCTGTAAGCATCGATTCTACGTGCTAAAATAATGGACATGAAATACCTTGGCCGGGGCTGGCAATATACAGTTTATGATCTCGGCAATGATCGAGTTCTAAAAAAATACAACACTCTCCTACAGGGTTACTGGATCATGTTTAAACAGTGCTTTCCCTTTACTACACACCCTTTCTGGAAAATTCCAGACTACTACAAAGGATGCAGAAGCACCGCACTCGATTCAATAAAAAAGGTGCAACAAACCACTATGGATATGACGCTTTTTGGTAATCCAAAAATACTTAACGAACTTGATTATGAGCAAGATAAAGTCATTCCTCTTTCTGCGCATTTCAAAACACTTACTTTGGAACAAGGAAAAATAACGATCGATAAATTCATTGATTTCAATCTTACCCTAATCAAAAATCACCTGATGGATAAAAGTTTTCTTATTGGTAAGAACTACGGTATAAATGCCAATGGTAATATCATTCTTACTGATATCGGTGAACTATATTCAAGCGGTGAACGCATCAAACAACAAATTGAAAAGAAACCTTGGGATATTTATTATGTAACTTCGACTATACCAAAACCGTTTCGAGAATATTTTGTTTCAGAAATGAACAAAAGAATAGTTTTCAAATAATAAAAAACTGCGAGATCCTTGTAAGAATCCCGCAGTGTGTATTTTTTCCTTCAAGCCATAATCACTTGATTGTGGACGAGGCGTTGATAGAACTCATTCTCCTTGAGAAGTTCGTCATGAGTCCCTTGTCCAACAACCCTGCCTCCATCAAAGACGAAGATTTTGTCTGCGTCCCTGACAGTAGCCAAGCGATGAGCAATGATAACCGTCGTCTTGCCGGCAGATGCTTCCGTGATGCTCTCACGAATCCGTGCTTCATTTTCCGTGTCGAGGCTTGATGTCGCCTCGTCAAAGATCAGAATATGCGGACTCTTGATAAGTGCACGAGCAATGCCAACCCGTTGACGTTGACCACCGGACAGTTTGACACCACGTTCGCCAATCATTGTCTCCCAACCTTTCTCGAGCTTATTGCTAAACTCGGAAATGCGAGACAGTTTGGCGACTGCGTCTAGATCGGCGTCAGTAACCTTATCAGCCGACCCGTTCAGACCAAACGTGATGTTGTATCGCATCGTGCCATCGAACAATGCTACGTCCTGTGGCACGAGACCAATGTTTCGGCGAAGTTCACGATAGTCCAACATGCGAATGTCGATGCCGTCGATGAGGATATGTCCATCTTGAGGATCGAATGCTCGCAACATAAGTGCAACGAGCGTGGATTTACCAGCACCCGAGCTTCCAACAAAGGCGTGCCGTTTTCCTTCTTCAAGAATAAACGAAACGTCAAGCAATGCTGGTATCTCAGGTTTTTCAGGCGAACTCTTAGCTTCCTTCTCCTTTTCTTCTTTGTCCTCATCGTCATTGAACGCGTCTGTGTCAGTTCGTGCACTATACTTGAAGCCGACATGCCGAAACTCGATCCGACCCCTCAAATTTTCTATTGGTATAGGTTTGAGAGGAATCACGATGTCTGGCACGTAGTCGAGGAACTTGAAGTATTTGATCGTCGGACCAATGTTCTTGGCCAAGTTGCGTTGTATGTGACTGATGTTCGTAAGTGTCCCCAAGGCAGACATGATCCACCACGAGGTTGTAACAAACATGCCGGTCGTCATCTTGTCATTGAAGGCAAGGTAACCGGCAACACCCATGCAGGAAGCTTGGAAAAACCAGATTGTCCACTGACCCACATAAAACCAGTTTATGTAAGACAGCCACATCGGTATCCCTTCCGTTGCATTGCGAGCGTTTTCAGTATCGCATTCTTTCTTGACCCGCTCCTCTTGGGCGTTCACATACACGACATCCGCATTGGTGATGACTTCGCCATGTTTTTTCCCAATCTGGTTTGACAGTGTGTCCAACGAACGGATCCGCGAGACAAAACGACTGTTATAATAGATTGTGTAAGAAGCAAAGATGGTGATAGCGATAAGCGCACATACACCAACTTGCCATGCATTAATCAACAAGAACACTACTGGAAGGATGATCATGAGTATCGTAGGAACGAGCTCATAGACACCTTGGTAAACGATTCCCGATACCGCAGCTTCGCCTTTTGAGATAACACTTCTCTTGATCACTGAGTGACCGAGGTGATGTTGCCCCATGGAGATGCTGAAGAATTTTTCCATTGAGAGTCGTGACATGTGTCGTGACAGGTCGTATTCAAGTTTGCGGATCTCAAACCATTCCTTCGAATAGAAGATAACCGCGCGACTGAGTGCCAGTCCGAGCCATGTGAGTAATGCAATCATAAAGAGATGCGAGTCACGACTTGTAACAGCCGTGACGATGCGTCCCAAAAGAATCGGCATTATCGAGGCAACAGACTGCCACACGAGCATGAGAGTCATGCTGATGAGAATGCAGTGATGATATGGGGAACAAAGCGCCCATACTCGCTTTAAGCTTTTGATTTTATTCACAAGTCAATGGTCTTTCGTATTTGTTTATGTTTTTTCCCATATGCACACGCACGGGGAATCTACCTACTATTATAGCACGCCACAACACCATTTGTCAATGGTTTGATTTTCTTACTTTCTGACACGTAAATCCCCTATTTGCTTAATATTTTCAACTATTGGCTTCCAATCTTGTATAATGAGGGCTACATGAAATTTATTGGCAGAGGTTGGCAATACACAGTCTATGATCTTGGTAACGGCAGAGTGCTCAAAAAATACAACACCCGTCTCCAAGCGTATTGGATCATGTTCAAACAAAATTTTCCGTACATAAACTACCCTATTTGGAAATTCAAAGATTATCACGCCGGTTGCAAAAACACTGCCAGAGACTCAATTAAAAAGATATGCGAAACTACGATTGATCTTAAATTTTTTGGTAATCCCAAGATTTTGAACGAACTCGATTACGAGCAGGATAAAGTAACTCCCCTTCATGAATATTTCAAGGGGCTGACTCAGGAACAAGGCGATCATGCCATAGATGCATTTATAGAATTTAACCAAAAACTAATCAAAAACAGATTGATGGACAAAAGCTTCCTTATTGGAAAGAATTACGGCATAAATGCTAATGGCGACATAATACTCACTGATATCGGCGAACTATATTCAAATGAGGAAAACATAAAAAGACAGATCGAAAAGAAACCGTGGGACATTTATTATGTCACTTCTACGATACCAAAACGTTTTAGGTCATATTTCGTTAGACAGATGAACGAACATATCGGACTGTAATACCCTCTTGGATTTTTCGGCTTATTTTTGTCACACATTATTACTCATTAACATACAATAATATGCTTACAACAATTGCAGTGGTTCTCATTATTCTCTGGCTCCTCGGTGTTATCGGAATTTACAGTATTGGCTGGTTTATTCACGTTCTCCTAGTCATTGCTATCATCATGATCCTCGTCCGAGTCATTCGTGGTCAAAAAGTCTTATAGATGCATGTGTCGGCGAATAACTCGCTATTTCTACTATATCGTGCTACTATGTTCGTTCTAGTGGAAATAGCCCTAAATAGTCGAATTTCTTCAAATTAAAACAATAAATCAAATGACAGGTACAATTAAGACTCTCACAGACAAAGGTTTCGGTTTCATTGCTCGCGAAGGCGAAGCAAAGGACCTCTTCTTTCACTCAAACGATCTTTCAGGTGTTACATTCAACGAACTCCAGGTTGGCGACAAGCTCAACTTCGAAGTAGTTGATGGCCAGAAAGGACCAAGTGCAAAGAACGTTACACGTGCATAATTAACCGTTCAGCTCTGCTGGACATTAACATCACGTAAACAAAAAGACCGCTGCAAGGCGGTTTTTTTGTTTGGTAACTAATGCTAACTAATTTTTCTCAACTACTATTTACGCCAACACATACTCCAACTGCTTTTTATCTAAGTCCGCCGAAATAGCTTTGAACTTCACTTTATCACCAAGTGTGTAAACCTTTCCTGTTTTTTCGCCGATTATTGAATACGACTTTTCATTAAACACAAAGAAATCCGTTCCGAGGGAACGCATGCCGATCATGCCTTCTGATTTACTTTCATTTTCCTCAACATACATGCCCCACTTGGTGACGCCAGTAATTGTGCCTTCAAATACTTTACCGAGACGTTCACTCATGTATTCAACCTGCTTCAATTTCTTAGACTCGCGTTCAGCTTCCGATGCAGCTATCTCACGACGAGTTGAACTTTCAGCGATATGTTGAAAAGCGACTATGTCTTTGTCACCAAAAGGTTCATCATGTAAATGTTTAGCGAGGACACGATGAACGAGCAAATCAGGATAACGGCGAATTGGCGAAGTAAAATGTGTGTAAAATTCAAAGGCCAAACCGAAATGACCAACATTCTTTGTTGAATAAACAGCCTTTTGCATTGAACGAAGAATGGCTGTGCGAATCAGATTTTCCTGAGGTTTTCCATCAATCTGTTCAAGAAGATTATTGAGGCCGTGAGCCGTAACAACTCCGTCCTTATCAGCTCTCAAATCAAAGCCCAAAGCTTTCACGAACATAGCAAGGTTCTTTATTTTATCTTTATCAGGCGCATCGTGGATGCGGTAGATGGCACCAGTGTCACGCTTCCCTTTTTTCTTTATTTGATCAAAAACGAATTTGGCCACTTCACGGTTGGCGAGCAACATAAATTCCTCAACAAGTTTATGTGTATCCAAACGCTCATAAGCATAGACGCCAATAGGTTTGCCGTTTTGATCCAGTCTAAATTTAATTTCTTGTGTATCGAACTCGATGGCGCCACGAGAGAATTTCTCTTTCTGTAAAATCTTGGCTAGCTTATTTAGCGTAACCAATTGTTCACGATATTGCATTCCTTTTTCAGCTGAAGCAATCGTCTGTATGCCTTTGGAATATTTCTCAACATTAGCCGGAGCATTGTCGATGGCAGCCTGAGCCGTCTCATAAGTAAAACGGTGTGTCGAATTCATAACCGTTCTACCAAACCATTTTTCCAGAACATCACCTTTTTCATTCATTATGAAAATTGCCGAGAAAGAAAGTTTATCTTCTTGTGGATTCAAACTACAAACATCATTTGAAAGAATTTCAGGAAGCATTGGTATGGTGCGATCGACGAGATAAATAGAACAACCGCGTTTGACCGCTTCTTTATCGAGAGCGCCATCTTCACGGACATAATGAGATACATCAGCTATATGAACGCCGATTTCGTATTTGCCGTCAGGTAATTTTTTGAATGAAATAGCATCATCAAAATCTTTCGCATCAAAAGGGTCAATCGTAAAAGTCTCAGTGCCACGAATATCACGACGCTTGGCGATTTCCTGCTGACTGATTATGCGTTCATTTTTTTCAATCTGTTCAGCTTCTCTCTCAACGGCTTTTGGAAAACCGACTTCAAAACCTTTTTCGAGGACGATTGATTCCATTTCAACATTGTTGACGCCTTTCTTACCGATAATTTTTACGAGTGTAGCTGTAGGTTTTTTCTTTGGATCATTCCAAGAAAGCATTTTTATGTAGACCTTGTCGTCTTTATTAACTTTTTTTAATTCAGCCAGCGATGCTGCAGAATCATCCTTTGGTACAAGTGAAAAATATACGTATGATTTTTTATCATCAGGCATGATGATATATTCACCATTTACAATAGTGGCAATACCGACGAAATAATCTTTAACTCGTTCAATAACTCGTGTAATCTGACCGACTGACATTTTGACACCACGAATGTTTTTTTGACTGACTGTAAATTCAACCATGTCACCATTCAAAGCAGTATTAAGAGTGTTTTCCTCAAAATATATTGAGTCCTTTCTTGGATCTATATCATCAACATAACCAGCACCTTTACGAGTCGTTGAAATCGATCCAGTGAGTGTGTTTATCTTTTTTAGGCTTGTTATTTGGGGCTTTTTTGTATCTTTCATGTCTCACGAGTGTAACATCATTGACGAGTTTGAACAACTCTTTTATGGTATGATGGTTGGCATGGAAACACCTGAACAAATACCGAGAAATGAGAAAGATGTTTTAGCTGAATTAGATGCCATTATAAAATCAAAAATCAAAGAAAAGGGATTTGAGGTTATTCATCATAAGATTATCGGATTTATAAATGCGCTAATTTCAGCTGAAATATGCACTAAAAAAGAACTTGAGGATACAAAAGTTAACCACATACTGAGTCATAGTGGTGAAAAAGATCTAGGTGAGCACAAATTCGATATTGAAGGCGGTCTTCTCGAAAGATTCCTTCGTGAAGAGTTGTAATTGAAAATGTCTTTTATGCTGGATTTTTTCACCAAAATCTGGTATTTTGATTATGTAACATTCTGGTCTCGAATTTCTTTTAGCTTCGCCAAAAGAAATATCTCGATCCGAATTTTGAGGTGCAAAATTCGCGCGGTTAGCTCAGTTGGTAGAGCGACCCCTTGACGTGGGGTAGGTCACAGGTTCGAATCCTGTATCGCGCACACTATAATCACAGATAATGACCAAATTCATACTAGTCGGTGGATATGTGCACAAAGCTAAAGATGGTGGCTTATCTTTCTGTAAAGAGATGGTAAGCGGATTAGGCAACAATAGACGAATAAAAATATTAGACTGCATGTTTGCTCGACCAAAAGAATCCTGGAAAAATAAATTCAACGAAGACAAGGTGTATTTATCTAAATTTATAGATAACTTTGAACTGGAACTAGCAGACACAGATAAATTCACTGAACAAATAAAATTATCGGATGTGATTTTCTTTCGTGGAGGAGATACGTACATGCTTTGGAATATTCTGAATACAAATGGAGACTGGTTAAAAAATTTAGAAAATAAATGTGTAGTTGGTACTTCAGCTGGCGCAGAAGTTATTTCAAAATATGCATATAATCTAGATACTTCAAAAATAGACGAGTATTCTGGTTTATTACCGATAAAATTTATTCCTCATTGGAAATCTGATTATAATTCGCCAAACATTAATTGGGACGATGCAAAAGAACAATTAGATAATTACAAAGAGAAAATAGAAATAATCACATTATCTGAGGGTGAATTTAAAGTCTTTAATACCGATTCAACAAAATGATAATCCTCGGCATCGAAACATCTTGCGATGAGACAGCTCTCGCTTTAATTGAAACGCGTGAAATAAAAAGCGGGTCAAATGATTCACCTCAAACTGAATATCGTGTCATTCAGTCCCTTGTTCATTCACAAGCTGAACTTCACAGTGCATATGGTGGAGTCTTCCCTACATTAGCAAAGCGTGAGCATAGTAAAAATCTCGTTCCTCTTTTAGATAAGATATTGAAAGATCTACCAGCGAAGCACAAAATCAAGAAAACTGATCTTCAGACAAATTCAGGTTTATTTGTAGAAAAAATTAAATCAATTAAAAGTGAGTACGCCGAACAAAATGGCGACCTCATTGAATCATTGACCCATGCGCATTTTTTAGAAAACATACCCAACATAGATCGCATAGCAGTAACTGAAGGGCCAGGTCTTGAACCAGCGCTCTGGGTCGGCATAGTCTTTGCACGCATTTTGGGTGAACTCTGGGATATTCCTGTTATTCCGGTCAATCACATGGAAGGTCATATTGTTGGTTCATTACTCAATAACGATAAGGCGTCTGGTGCATGGCAAACACTTAAAGAGCTCGCATTACCTTCGGTCGCCCTCCTTATCAGTGGTGGTCATACTGAACTCGTAAAAATTGACGCTCAAACACATCCAACTCCCAACTCCTTACTTCATACTCCTTACTCCTATTCCCTCCTCGGACAAACTCGTGACGATGCAGTCGGCGAAGCTTTTGACAAAACTGCTCGCCTCCTCGGTTTGCCATATCCCGGCGGACCTCATATATCCAAGCTCGCTCACGAAGCGTACGAGCAGAAAATATCTTCACCAGTTAAACTGCCACGTCCGATGATCAACAGTGGCGACCTTAATTTTTCATTTTCAGGATTAAAAACAGCTGTACTTTATGCAGTCCGTGATGCAGACGACCAGAAGGTCGGGCCGACGGAGGCCACACCGGACCTAAACATATATGCCTTATCAGATAATTTCAAAAAAGGTCTTGCCTACGAATTCGAGCAATCAGTTAAAGAAGTCCTTGGCACGAAATTGGCTGAAGCAATTGAACAGACTGGCGCCCAATCAGTAATCATCGGAGGCGGAGTCAGTGCAAACCATGTTTTACGCGCAGAATTTACTAAAACCGCGGAAAAATATGGGATTCCCCTCTTTCTACCTTCATTCCATGTATCCGGCGACAATGCGCTCATGATTGCTCTGGTAGGCTCAATGACATCGAAAATAGAAAATTCCAGAGTTATCCATGCACAAGGTACAAAAAAACTGATATAATATTCCATAATTATGGGGTCTTTATACACTATCTTTTACGCTTTCTTTGCTGGAATACTTCCTTCACTTTTGTGGTTATTTTTCTTTACTCGTGAAGATTCTGGGCACAAAAAACCACGCGGAATAATTCTTGGATGTTTTATTGGTGGTGCTGTCGCGGTTATTATTGCCATATTTGTAGAAAAAATGATTGCTGACAGCGTCGCTGATCCAACGACCAGATATACACTCTGGGCTGCTTTTGAAGAAATTATAAAATTCATGGTTGCTGGTACAATTATCTTTCATACTCGTGCCACAGAAGATCCAGTAGACGCTATGGTCTATTGTGCCAGTGTCGCTCTAGGTTTTGCCGCCATTGAAAACACTCTTTTTATCCTTGGACCATTATCTGATGGAAGCATTGCTCAAGCTGTCATAACACTCAACATGCGCTTTATTGGTGCAACTCTAGTACATGTCGTAAGTTCAGCATTTGTCGGTTTTATGGTTGGATATGTCTTTTATCATCGTCGTTTAATGAAGTTTTTTGCGGCACTAGTCGGACTTGCTGGTGCTATCGCATTGCATGCAACATTCAATTTGTCTATAATTAATGCAACCTCATCAGATACACTCAAAGCTTTCGGTTGGATCTGGGGAGCGGTTGTGATACTCATCATTCTATTTGAAGAAGTAAAGGCAGTTCACCCGAGATCCCTAGTGTAAATCGATAGTATAATAATTGGCATAATTTATTCATCAGTTCATTTATTAACAAATTAAAATATAAAAATCCCATGGCAAAAGACTCTCGATCATTCTTTGAACGCTTGACTGGCACAGTGCGAATGGACGAAGCTGTGGATACAAAAGTATCAAAAAAAATCCAGGCCAAAGATAAAAATAACGAATCATTGTCAAGTGTTTGGGCTGATGAAGAAACTGAATCTGATGGTGAATTAACTGTAGATGTATACCAGACTACTGATTCAATCGTTATAAAAAGTATGATTGCTGGCGTAAAACCAGAGGACCTTGATATTTCTATTACTCGTGATTCTGTCACCATTCGTGGTCATCGTGAAGAAGAAAAGATTGCAAAGGAAGATGATTATTTCGCTCGTGAACTTTATTGGGGTTCATTCTCACGCACCATTCAGTTACCAGAGGAAATTGATGTCGACGAAGCTGACGCTATTGATAAGCATGGTTTACTCATCCTCAAGTTGCCAAAATTAGATAAAAGAAAGCAAAGCAAATTGAAGGTGAAGTTGGGATAGTAGATTAAATATCCAACTTTGCCATCTTAGCGTTCGACTGGATAAATGACTTGCGGGCTGGGACATCGTCTCCCATGAGCATGTCAAAGACTTTATCGGCGTCAGCAGCATCTTCGATGTTGACCTGGATGAGGATACGTTTCTGCGAATCCATAGTCGTCTCACGGAGTTCATCTGCATTCATTTCACCAAGACCCTTATAACGTTGGATGGAAATTTTCTGGGACTTTGGAGTCGTTGCTTCTTTTTCACCCTTTGACCCTTCTGCCTTTTCTTTGCCTTTTTTGATTTCCTCATCGGTCCCACCCGCTGCCTCAAGAAGACGCTGTTTATCCTCTTCAAGTCCTTGTTCATTTCCTTCACTGTTAGCCTCACCTTCGACTTCGAGGAGTTGACTATCATCGAAATCTTTACCGAGGAAATTCACCTTTTCTTCTTCAGAATAAAAATAATGCAATTCCTTTCCCTTCTTGACCTTATACAAAGGTGGCTGAGCGATGTAGACATGACCAGCATCAATAAGCGGACGGAAGTAACGATACAAGAGCGTAAGAATAAGTGTGCGGATATGCGCTCCGTCAACGTCGGCATCGGTTGCTAGGATAATTTTATGATAACGGAGTTTACTGATATCAAATGTATCGCCGATGGCCGTACCGAAAGCTAGGACGAGGTTTTTGATCTGTTCTGATCCGAGCATACGATCCAAGCGCGCACGTTCAATGTTCAAAATCTTTCCACGAAGTGGGAGTATAGCCTGAGTCTTGCGATCACGGCCTTGTTTCGCCGTACCTCCAGCAGAGTCACCTTCCACAATAAAGAGTTCAGACTCTGCTGGATCGCTAGACTGACAATCAGCCAGCTTTCCAGGCAATGTCATACCCTCGAGAGCACCTTTACGCAAAACTGAATCCTTTGCGGCTTTGGCAGCCTTACGAGCTTTCATTGCCAGGATGACCTTGTTAATCATTGCGCGAGCATCCTCTGGATTTTCCTCTAGAAAGGCTGAAAATGCCTCACCAAAGACCGTAGCTACTGCACCCTGCGCTTCCATAGAGCCAAGTTTAGCCTTTGTCTGACCTTCGAACTGAATCTCACGCAATTTTACAGAAACGACAGCAGTTAATCCCTCAAGGATATCATCACCAGTAAATGTCTCTTCTCCTTTGGCAAAATTATTAT
Source organism: uncultured bacterium (assembly GCA_903902315.1). Lineage (GTDB taxonomy): Bacteria > Patescibacteriota > Minisyncoccia > Phycocordibacterales > PALSA-1337 > C7867-002. The sequence goes on from CAIUUK010000037.1 coordinate 11,309, forward strand.
TTTTTGCATAAGTGTTGAGTGTACGAGTAAGAGCAGTTTTGAAACCTGTAACATGTGTTCCTCCTTCAGGAGTGTGGATATTGTTTGCAAATGCGAGTATATGTGAAGAGACATCATCAGAATACTGAAGTGCAACTTCAACTGATTCAACTCCTTCAACCTTTTTTTCTATATAAAAAATGTTTTTATGAATAGGTTTGAGAAGCTGATTTGTAAATTTAACAAGCGATACAAGTCCTCCTTCAAAATAGAAAGTAAATGATAGAGCGTCAACACCAGTATCACGAACATAAAAAAGCTCGTTATCTAAACCAAAAGCAGGAATCTGTTCACGAGCGTCTATGACTGAAATACGAAGTCCTCGGACAAGATATGCTTGCTGACGCATGTGACCAACAATTCGATTGAAATCAAAAACGACACCCTCTTTGAAAATAATCGGATCTGGCTCAAAAGTAACAATAGTTCCATGAAGTTTTGATGAGCCAATTTTCTTTACTGCGGCTTTTTTCTTTCCTTGGGAATATTCCTGCATGTGTATGCCACCATCGCGATGAACGAGTACTTTTGTGAATACAGAAAGAGCGTTGACGACAGATGCACCCACACCATGAAGACCACCAGAAACCTTATATCCACTATCTTCACCACCGAATTTTCCACCTGCATGGAGAACTGTCATAACCATTTCTAGTGCTGAAGTTTTTGTTTGTTTGTGAACGTCAACAGGAATACCGCGACCATTATCGGCAACACGAACACGGTTATTTGGAAGGAATGTAATTTCAATATCATTCGCAAAACCACCCATCGCTTCATCGCGTGAGTTGTCAAATATTTCTGTGATGAGGTGATGAAGACCGTCTGGACCAGTTGTACCAATGTACATACCAGGACGCTTACGAACTGGCTCAAGGCCTTCTAGAACCTGAATCGATGATGCATCATAACTTCCTTCTGCCTTTCTAGGCTTTGTTTCCTTGGTTTTTTCTGACATGGATCGTTGTTGCTAATTGATGAACAGTTTAATAATATGAAAAAATACGGCAATTTATACTAGGTATTTGTGTTTTAAATTATACCAAATCTGCATGCCAAATGCACGCATAAATAGTGTGAAAAAAGCCTGTAAATATGGCTAAAAGTTGTGCACTTTTGGGGTTGATTTATGGCGTTGAAAGAGTAAGAATAAGGAACGGAATAAACAACTTAATGCGGTTAAACATTGAAAGGAGGGTAAAAATATGGATGGATTTGAACAGACCTTTACAGCCAACATTGTTATGAATTGCCCTGTTAAATTTCAAGATCAGCCTAAAAGGAAATGGCGAATCTTTCAAGCATTCATGATTGAAAGTTCTGATGGAACAGATGATCCAAACAAACGCACTGTGATTAATTTTGGATTCTGTGCTTATCCGTGCTCACGCAAAAAAGACAAGTCAAGTCAAATAATTAGATTCATTGAAATAAAAAAGGAACGCACTATTCGTGTCGAAGACTTGACCGACCAATCCGTTACATTCGTCATAAAAGATAATTCCAATCGCGAAAGGAAGATAACCTTTTTAAAGCGGAATTGCGCGGATTTTAATTTTATCTACGCAACATAGTTTCAAATTTTCAATTTCAAAACCACCCGATTTTGCCGGGTGGTCTTTTATTTGTTGGCACTTTAGTCAACTAAAGTCAGCACCTTTTATCTCACCGTCGCCCCTAATTCCGACTTCGTCTTCTCAATAATCTTATCCTGTATCGCATTAACCTCTTCATTGGTCAGAGTTCTCTCAAACGAGCGATATATGATTCTAAAAGTATAACTGACTTTATCTGCGCCAAACTTTTCAGCATTTTTGTAGGTATCAAGCAATTCAACTTGCTCAATCAAATTTCCGGCACATTCGCGAACAATCTCATAATAAGTATTCAGACTAATGTCCTGATTTATGATAAATGAAATATCACGCAAAGTAGAAGGATATTTACTAACATCTTTGAAAGTACTGTTTATATCCTTAAATTGACTAGTGATCCTGACATCATCTGACCAGAGAATTCTGATATCAGGAATTCCCATTTTAATCATCGCCAACCTTTCACCAAAGCCGAAAGCCCAGCCATTATATACTTCTGGATCCAAACCAAAATTTTTTAAAACTATAGGATTGACCAGCCCTGCACCATTTACTTCAAGCCATTTTCCATTGAACATAATATCCATCTCCAAACTCTGAACTGTGTATGGAAAATCATCATCGAGGAATTGGTACTCTATACCTTTGCCGAAAATACCTTGAGCCAAATCAACTTGCACAGCTTTGAGATCATCCTGAGTAATTACTTTTTTTTCTTTTTTACAAATAAACAAACCATCTATCTGATGAAATGCTGGAAAATGATGTCTATCAATTTCATCTTTTCTGTAAACAATTCCTGGACACAAAGCCGCAATCTGCCCTTCTGTTTCCAAACGTTTTAAGACACCCGCATCCTTCAGATAAAATGACCAAAATGCTGTCATCTGTGTACGCAAAACATAATTATCATCAACATAATAAGTATCTGTTGGTTTTCTACTAGGATGATCTTTTGGAGTATTTAGTAAATCAAAATCATTTTCAACAGAAACAACCTTTGGAAATTCCACAATATCAAAATCCTTGAAGCGTGGTAAACCGATAATCTGATCAAATAAAATCTTGACGGGTGAATTGGCTTTCTTTGTTAAATCTGGCAAAGCAAGCAATTTCTGCATGCGTAGACTTTTGAAATCCGTTTGTTTTGCTAAACGTTCAAGCAAAGCCTTTTCCGCTAGATCCTGCATTACGATGTTTTGTCTCATAGATGATTATAGTAGCACTTCAAATCACGCTTTCGCAACCTGTTATTTTTCATGGCCATTTCTTATTTTAAATACTCTGGCGTATTAGCTTCCATCCAATCAAACTGTTGACGCATCACGGCTGTTGCACCGATCAAATTACTAACTGAACCATGATCCATCACTACAGCAAAGGCATACTTTGGATCTTCATAAGGCCAAAAACCAGTCACCCAAGAGTTAACATTGGCTTTAGAAACACCGAGCTCAGCCGTACCAGTCTTTGCTGCAATATTTACATAAGGAACATTCAAAGCCTTAGCAACACCAATCTGTGCACCTAAACGCATTCCCTGATGAACGATGTCAAAATCAGATTTAGCTAAACCAACATTTCCTTCGACATGGGGACCGTCTCCTTTAAGAATTGTAGGTGTCAACAATGTTCCATAATTCGCCATACTTCCAACAGCACGGATAATCTGCACCGGAGTAACTTGGAAACCATACTGACCGATCGATGTATGGTAAGTGTCACCGAGATACCAATCCTCACCAAAGGTTTTCATTTTCCAATCAGGTGTCGGTATGAGACCAGATGGACCAGAGAAAAAAGATGGTGCTGTCGTTGAACCAAAACCAAAAAGTCTAAAATATTTATCTAAACGAGTAATACCAAGTCCAGCCTGATCCTTATAACCACCACCGACCGTATAGAAATACACATCTGACGACATAGCGATAGCTCGTCGCATATCCTCATCACCTATCGCTTTCCAGTCACGAAAAACACTCACTTGAGACGGATTATATGGATTGACGACTGATATAGAACCTGTGTCGTGGATGATTTTCAACGGATCAATAGAATGTTCGGTTAGAGCCGCCATCGCCACATATGGTTTTACGATCGAACCAGGAGTATATAAACCATTTATAACTCGATTGAGAAATGGTAGATACTTATCATTCAACATAGTCTTTATTGCTGATTGATCAATCTTGTCTGACATTATCTGTGAATCATATTCAGGATAACTCGTCATAGCCAAAACTTCACCAGTATGAACATCCATAATGATGCCGGCACCACCATTAAAGCCGACACGATTTGCTACGTCTTTTATATTATTATATAAGGCTGATGTTACTCTACTATCTATCGACAAGGTTATACTTTGTCCTGATTGTGGTGGTTGAATAACATTTTCCGAAATAACTTTTCCATGAGCATCGACTTCTATCAAACGAGAACCGTTTACACCCTGAAGAAGACTGTCATAATATTTTTCAACTCCAGCAACACCGTTAAAATCCTCTTGATAATAAAATCCACTTGAATCTTTTGATGGATATTGAACATAACCCAGGACATGAGCTAAACCTGTTGTCGTAGCATAATCACGCTCTGCCACAAAACTCTCTGCATCAACTGGTGAAGTTGTGCCGAAAGATGCTGGCGCATTCCATGCTAAAGCTATACCATTTCTATCATAAATAATTCCACGAGATGCAAAAATTGGAACTGGTCGAAGGAGATTTGCTTGGCTACGATTACGATATTCTCCACCATGTATAAGTTGCAAATTTCCAGCCTGAACGACATATATGAGTGCCAAAACAATGAAAAAACCAAGAACAGTATATAAAACACCTTTTGGAATCGGTTTTTCCATACGACCTTCGAATTGATCGCGATCAAATTTTGAGCCATTATGAGCATCTATCAACACTTCATCTGGATCTATTTCGTAAAATTTTCTCCGGCGATTCATATGTATAACCATGGTATCACAACATCATTTATTAACGCATTACAAAATTATCTAACAACCCTTTTTAAAATTGCGATCATGGTCAATATTCCAATAGCAGTCAAGGTTCCTGCATAACCCCATAAACCCATACCTCTAACCATTCCAAATAGTGCATCATAGACAATACCAACCAGAATTATTTCAACCCTAAATTCAAAGCGCCAAACACCAAAAAGTAAAAGTGGTAGAGCCATAAACCACCAGCCATTTATAACTGTAAATATTATTGCAAGATAGAGTATTATTCGTAATGGAAGTCCAAATTTCATAATTTAAACTGAATTATTTTTTGATCTTAGTCGTAGATGAATGAGAAGCTGTGCTGGAAACATTAGGTTTTAATACCATACTAGTTTGAATATAATTACTGTTATAAATCCCAGTATCTATAAGAACCCATCTAAGTTGAAATATATTTATAACTGGCGCAAACAAAATTGTCTCAAAAGGATTAGCGGGATTATTTAAAACTTGAGTCACAGTCCCAAAAACACCATCACCAAGTGATGCATCATAAACTATGTCACCAATTGCAATCTGTGTGGCCTGTGGAATTTGAGCTTCATACTGACCTCCTCCACGACCAATAGCGGTTGTTGGTACATGTTGTGAACCTATCAAGACTGGATATGTCTCACCTGGCGACGAAAACAGACTAACTTTCGATGTCTCACCTAACACATCAGTGGTAGTACCAATCAAAATTCCACCAGGAGCGAATACCTTTGCACCAGCGACTATTCCACGATTAGAACCGACATCAACCACAAATTCGTCATAAGGTGCAAAAGGTGGACGAACTAGGACTGCGGCTAAAATGCGAGAATTGTTCGTAATTCCGGCAAGCGAAGCTATATCAAAAGAAGTTGTAGATGTTGAAAAAGATGTTAATACAGAAGAGGTCGAAGTTAAATCAATTGCATTACTAGATCTTCCGAGTAAAGAAAGTAGCTCTTCATTTTCAGCCTGAATACCACCAACAGAGGCGTTATCAGCTATCATGGTCTGGAGTTTTATTTTCAAAGCCTCATTTTCAGCTAGGAGTACAGACGGAGAATCAAGTG
>CAIUUK010000038.1 GCA_903902315.1 uncultured bacterium
ATGGCTATCACAAGTGATGGAAGTAGTGACAAATACAGGATTATGAAGATGATTCCTCTCCTCGTAGATCTGTCGAAAATATCAAAAAAGGCGCTGGATGATGAGTACGATGCCATAGCCGTGGCACTTACCCACTCGGCGAACACCCGTTTAAAGTAAAACTTGAGGCAGAAATAATAGTTTTCCACAGCCCTATCTTATTGCAAAAATAAGTCCATTTTGTTACAAATGAGAACACTTATAATTCACAGTAATATTATGGCAAGCAAAAAAGAAAAAAAATCAAAACAAATACCTAAAGCGAGTGTAAAAAAAGACGCCCAAAAAACTCCTGTAAAATCTGCAAAAAAGATTGTTTCAAAACCTGTCTCAAAACCCGTTGTTGCAGAAATAGAAGAGCATGATGAGGAGGAAATGATCGCTATAGAAGGTAAAGGAAAAACCAAAAAACCTTTGGAGATAGACGCTGCGGACATACTCCCAGAAGTTGAAGAAAAAGCTGTAATTGACGAAGAAAATCCCCTTCTTTCTGCTGAGGATGAGGAATCTGAAGATGCTCCGAGCCTTGATGATGAAGATCTAAACCCTTTTGGAGATAAATGGGAACAGTAGAAGCTTCCATGAACCCTCGCTTGACGCTATACTTAGCATCATCGTGACACATCGCCATAAAGTAAAAGGAAAATACAACAAACACATCCGTCGTATAAAAACGGTTATTATTCTTGGTTTTTCTATACTATTAATTTTAATTGGTTTGAGCGCTCTGTGGATGTCTAGCTTGAAAATGCCAGATCTCAATTCCTTTGAAACCAGGCAAGTTGATGAGTCAACAAAAATCTACGATCGCACAGGAACGGTTCTACTCTACGATACTGGTGGAAATTCAAAGAGAACAGTCGTTCCGCTCTCAAATATATCTTCATATATTCAAAAAGGTACCATTGCCATTGAGGATTCAAATTTTTATAACAACATAGGAATAGAACCAACTTCTATTATTCGAGCGGCATTGGCAAACCTTGCCACAGGTAGTTTTGGCCAAGGAGCATCAACTATCACTCAACAAGTTGTAAAAAATGCTTTACTCACACAAGACAAAACAATTTCTCGAAAACTTGAGGAGTGGATCCTTTCAATTAAACTAACCAAAATACTGTCAAAAGATCAAATTTTAGAAGCTTATCTAAATGAGACACCATATGGTGGTACAGTGTATGGTGTTGAGGAAGCAGCTCAAACATTCTTTGGTAAACAAGCAAAAGATGTAACTCTAGCGGAAGCAGCTTATATTTCAGCTATTCCTCAGGCTCCAACCTACTTTTCACCATACGGAACACATCGTTCTGATTTGGACGCTCGTCAAAAGCTCGTCCTGAATCGAATGAAAGATCTTGGAATGATTACTGTTAACGAATACAATTCCGCACTAAAAGAAAAAGTTGTTTTCTTGGCCAAAAACTCTCAAAGCATCCGTGCTCCCCATTTTGTAATGTTCGTTCTTGATTATTTAACCCAGAAATATGGCGATGACGCAGTTACCGTTGGTGGTTTGAAAGTTACAACAACCCTTGATTTCGATATGCAACAAAAGGCTGAAGATGTTATAAACCACTTCGGTCCAACCCTACAATCAAACTTCAATGCAAGTAACACTTCTATGGTTGCTATAGATCCAAAAACTGGAGATATTTTGACTATGGTCGGTTCAAGAGATTATTTTGATAACTCTATAGATGGCAATTTCAATATAGCCTTGGCACAGCGCCAGCCAGGATCAACATTCAAACCATTCGTTTATGCAACATTGTTTGAAAAAGGATATACACCAGACACTGTTCTCTATGATGTACCAATGGAATTTTCCTCAGAATGTACTCCTGATAATAAACCGAAAGATCCGGGAGTAGCTTCTACTACAGACTGCTATTCCCCTGTTGAATACGACAATGTTTATCCTGGACCAACAACCATTCGTGACGCTCTTCCTCATTCTCGAAATATACCAGCTATTCAAGCTCTTTATCTAGCTGGTATACCAGCTTCTATTAAAACAGCGACTGATATGGGTATAACCAGCCTAACCACGCCAGATAGATATGGCCTGACTCTAGTTCTAGGTGGTGGCGAGGTTAGTCTACTTGAATTAACTAGTGCTTATGGAGTTTTTGCAAACGACGGAGTTAGAAATCCATATCGTTCAATCCTAGAAGTTGATGACAATAAAGGAAATGTTCTAGAAAAAGGCACAACAAACCCTAGTCAGGTTCTTTCACCTAATATTGCGGAAGAAATAAACCAGATTTTGTCTGATAATAATCACCGAATGGAAAGTATCAAACCTATAGCTGACAGTGTTGGTCGTGAGGTCGCCATAAAAACTGGTACAACAAACAACTATAAAGATGTGTGGACTCTGGGTTACACACCGGATCTAGTAGTTGGAGCGTGGGCTGGTAATAACGACAACCACCCCATGAATGATGCCATATCTGCACTTATCATCACGCCTGTTTGGGGGGCTTTCATGTCTCAAGTAGCAAAGGATTTTCCTCCAGAAGATTTCAAAACCCCTCCACCAGTACCAACTGAGATAAAACCTGTTCTCCGTGGAGTTTGGCAAGGTGGCGTATCATATTTCATTGATACAGTTTCTGGTAAAGTTGCTACACAATACACTCCTGCAGAAACAAAGAAGGAAGTGGTCTTTCCAAACATACACTCAATATTACAATGGGTTGATAAAAGTGATCCTCTTGGACCAATTCCGACTCATCCTGAACAAGATTCACAATTTACAAACTGGGAATACTCAGTTCGTAAATGGTTTACTGAAACCTATCAAAAACAAAACCCGAGTTTCAAAGAAGTTACTGATTTTACTGTTCCAACAGTAGTAGATGATGTTCACATACCTCAAAACATGCCGCAAGTATCTGTCTCTGCGCCTGCACAAGATTCTGTTATAGATCCAAGTAAACTTTTGACAATCAATCTAAAAGAAACTGGTAGATATCCAATCCTAAAATCAGAACTGTATCTGAATGGAAAATATATCTTCACCAACACAACAAACCCCCTCAATCTTTCCTTTGTTCCAAACGATGTGGGTGGTCTAACATCACTTAACACTATTTCTATCAATATATACGACACTATTTACGATCAAGCCACTACTTCCCTAGATTTTTCGACTAATCAATAGAGATTATCAACGAAAAACTACCTTATATCCTTAAAATCTTTTAAATGATTGAGTATTTTTTGCTTATTAACAAATATACTTGAGCGGGCACTGTGAGATATCCCTTTTAATGTCACTACACCTGATTTAAACGTAATCGACCCGATTGGTACTTCAATATCCACAAATTCTTTGATAACGGACTGTATAGAGCCTCTTAAGGCTATTTCCTTAGCCTGTACTCCACCAATACGTTTAAAGAATTCGCTTATGTTTTTCATTATTTTTTACACTCGGTATTGCACTATCAAGTCTATCGGTTCATTGGCATAACTAAGTACATAAAAGTACCATCACCAGAAGCTGGCCTTATAACCATGGGTTTATTCATACCTCCAAGTTGGAACGAGACACTATCGGCATCAATAGACTGAAAACAGTCCGCTATATATTTACCATTGAAGTTAATTTCTATTCTTTCCCCTGTCAAAGCAGAGTCGACTTTTGTTGCATTCTCACCGATATCAGCATTTTTTGTTTGAATTTCAAAATATCCTTCTTTTGGATCAACTATGAATTTAACTTGATTAAATTTATCGGTAAAAACGTTTGAAACTTTAAGTGCATTGATGACGTCTTGTTTAAGAGTGATAGCCTCTGTTGCATACCCCTTTGGTACAATCTGTTTGTAATCAGGAAAAGTTCCGTCAATGATTCGTGAAGCTAGATATACATCCTGTCCCTCAAAAGAAATAAGGTTTTTGTTTGAACTCATATCTATATCTCCCCCAATATCTTCAAGGACGCGAATGATGTCACTGATATTTTTGAGTGGAATAAGTATGTCATCAAAAGCTACTGAATGATCTACTTTTACTTTTTTTTCTGCCAAACGGAATGAGTCTGTAGCTGCAAATACTACATAATCTCCGTTCTTATACATGTAAACGCTTGAGAGTTCTGGTTTTACACTTGAAATAGAGGCACTATACCAGACAGATTTAAGGCCTTTTATCAACGCTTCTGATGAAATAGTTGTTTTTTGTCCTTCAGTAACTCGTGGAATGGTTGGAAAGTCTTCTGCTGGAACGGTTTTGATGATAACCTTTGATCTAGCTGATGATAGATGTAGATTTCCTGAGACTAATTCCATTTTTACTATTCCATCCTGATCATTTAACTGAGAAACGAAGGCTGATATTGTTTGTGCTGGTACCGCTATTACACCCTCTGTGTCAGATTTAGCAGGAATCATAACTTCAACACCAACATCAAGGTTCGTCGCTTTTATATTCAAATTATTCTTTCCAACTTCAAACAAGAGACACGATAACACAGGAAGTGTCATGTTTTTCTTAGCTATCTTTTCAGATAAACTAATCATTTTTTTGAACTGTGATAAGTGTACTTCGATTTTCATGTGAGTTTTTTATTTATATAGTTATCCTTTTTATTTAAAATAATTTGTCGCTAATAGTCTTGTGGATATGGGGAGAAGTTAATTAATGTTGTGATTAAGCCTTCTTTTATAGTTTAAGTTTTTTCTTCCTGTTAGTAACTTTGTATTTCTTTTAACCTTTAAAACTTAATCTTCAGAATTTCTTAACTTTCCCACAAGCTCTTCCCTCTTTATCCTACACTTATCTACAGACTTATAAACACTTTTTAAGTTTTTATATTTATAACATCGTTCGGAGCTGACTGATTTCCTGAGCCAATAATGTGTTTGTTTTAATATCCTCTTTTATCTTTTCATAAGAGTGAATAACTGTAGTATGGTCTCGACCACCCATTTTCTCTCCAATTGAAGGAAAAGATATATTAAAATCCTCTCTCAAAATATACATAGCAACCTGTCTTGGTTTAACAACCTCTTTTCTACGAGTTTTGTTATATATACTATCTTCATCAATTGTGTAAAAGTCAGAAACGATCTTCACAACCTCTTTTACGGATATGTTTTTCTTTGGTTTAGCACTATTTTTAAGAAGATATTTAATTTCATTGAGGTTTAGGTCACGGTTTTTGAGTTGAACCTGACAAGCTATAACATTCACAATACCCTCAATTTCCCTTATATTATCCTCTATTTCTGATGAAAGAAACTCCACAATTTCATCAGTTAGACTGATGTTGTGCATACGAGACTTTGATCTGACTATTGCAGTGCGCGATTCGTGGTCAGGCTCTGGTATATCCACAGTCATACCCATGTTAAATCTGCCACGTATACGGTCCTCTAGGCCAGGGATGACGTTTGGATGGCGATCTGAGGAGAAGATGAGTTGACGACCTGTGTCATGGAAGGTATTGAAGAGATGAAAGAGTTCTTCCTGAAATTTTTCTTTGCCAGAGAAGAATTGGACGTCATCGATAATCATCGTGTCATACTTGCGATACTTTTCCTTGAATTGCTGAGTCTTATTCTCTTGAAATGAATTTAATAAATCAGAACCGAACTTTTCTGAGGTTAAGTAAAAGACTTTTTTATTTGGATGTTGGCGTTTTATCTCATTTCCTATTGCTTGGATAAGGTGAGTTTTTCCACGACCAGGCGATCCATAGATGAAAAACGGGTTATATGTTTGTCCAGGATTTTTTATTACGGTTTGAGAAGCGGCATGAGCGAGTTCATTGAATGGTCCAATGATGAAGTTCTCAAATGTATAACGAGGATTGAGATTATCTTCTTTGTTTATATAGAAATCCTGCAGCGGCATGGCTATAGTTGGCGATGAAATCGTTTTTTTACTACTACCCTCTTTACGTTCGCCATCTTTGATGATGACATACTCCAAAGCACGAACATTTCCGTTAATTTGGCGCAATATCTTCAAAATTGAGTTGTGACATTTCTTTGCAAGCCATTCCTTTGTAAATTCGTTTGGTACGCCTAAATGAATAACCCCTTCACTTTCACGAATTATTTTGGTTGTTGAAAGCCATGTCGAGTAATTAGCAGGAGAAACCATACCTTTAATCTCTATAAGTGCAGTCTGCCAAATTTGTGAGAAGTCGTTCATAGGCATAAGTATATACTTGTTTATAATTCTGCAAACTTGTGGAGAGTCAAAAAAACTGTTGATATGTTGTGGACAAGAATTTCACTTTACTTTTTTCTGTTTATCATCTATAGTAGTGCGTATGTCATTTACGTATCAACCAAACAAACGCAAGCGTGCAAAGACCCACGGTTTTCGCATTCGTATGAAAACTCCTACTGGACGCAAAGTTCTTGCAAAACGTCGTGCGAAAGGACGAGCAAAACTCACTGTAAGCAAAAGTAAGTAAGTTTGTTTAATATTCACATGCTTAAAAGCATTCATAGGCTCTCCACAAAGCAGTTTATGGAAGTCATGGAAAAAGGAAGGATTTACACCTCTCCCCTTTTTGTTATACGCGTACTTGTAAAAACTGATTCAAGATTCAAAATTCAAGATTCAAAAAAAACACAAAATGCCGGTATTTCAGCTGTAGCACCAAAGAAGGTTGCTGTAACAGCAGTTTTGCGCAACAAACTTCGTAGACAAATTTATGAAGCAGCCTCTCCTCTTCAAGCCAGCCTAGTATCAGGTGTATCTGTTATTATCTTCGCAAAAAATGAGACCGTTAAGGCTAATTTCAAAGATCTTGCTCCAGATTTGAAAAATCTTTTCTCAAAAGCCAAAATTAGTGTATAGTTAGCCTACTATGTATCATGAATTTATCTTTGTACCACTCTATAATGGTTTGGTAGGGTTAATGGATCTGCTTCCTTGGATCGATGTTGGTATTGCTGTCATACTTTTTACTATAATTGTTCGTTTAATCATATTTCCTCTCTCAAAGAACGCTCTTCTTACTCAGGTTCGCATGAAAGAAGTTGAACCAGAAGCTAATAAAATTAAAGCTGAATATGCAAAAGATCGTAAAACACAAGGTCTAAAGATTATGGAATTGTATAGATCTAAAAATATAAAGCCATTTTCTGGAGTTTTACTTATAATTGTTCAGTTGCCGATACTTTTGGCTCTTATTTCCGTATTTTATAAAATTATTCCATCAATTGACCCGACTTTGCTCTATAGTTTTGTTCATGTTCCAGACCCAAAGCCGTTTTTGCTCGGTTTGGATTTAACTAAGCCAAATTTAATCCTTTCAGCCATCACGGCTATCATTCAGTTCTTTCAGATGCACTATTCTCTGGCTTCAAGACAACACAGAGCAATGGTTGCTCAGAATGGAGGAAAGGTTGGGGCTGATTTCTCTTCAAATATGGCCAATACCATGAATACACAGATGAAGTTCATGTTGCCACTCATCGCTTTTGCTTCAACATATTGGCTCATTCCAGCCAGATTCCCCCAGGCGGCATCCATTATCGCTATCTATTGGTCAGTTAGTTCTCTATTTACTCTCGGTCAAGAGCTCTACATTCGCAAAAAACATATTGAAAAATAGTAATCAGTAAATAGATATCAGTAAATAGAAAATCGCAAGATGTCTTGCGATTTTCTATTTACTATTTACCTTGTGCCGTTACTAGATCGAGTGACCAGAATGATAGGTCGTTTTTATTCATAAAGAATAGATAGTTGTCTTTGTTATCTAGACCTAGGTTGAAAGCGTCTATACTGCGCTTTGCGTCAATAAATACAGAAGATACGAGATGTACCTCACCCGTCTGTGCATTGACCTGCCAAATCTTGTCTATCGTTGATAGTGTACCCTTATACCAATCATCAGGATATGTTCCAGAAACAGGCTGGAATGGAACCGCACAGTAAACCATTTCTTTATAGAAATTACCCCAGACACATTTATCAGCGAGTGTGCGAATGATGGCATCGTTCGAAGTTGATGAGGCCACAGAATAAATGCCTGTTAATACACCATCAGCTTTATCTGAAGCTGAAACAAGAACATATTTTGCATCATGACTTACACGAGTAGATAAACCAGCAATAGGACCAAGTACTTTCTTCCATGTACCCGTTTTTGGATTAATAAAATATAGGTAGCCACTAGCGTCTGCAGATCCGGCTGTTGTAATGGCAATGGTATTATCCTCTGGCCACTCAACATTTACTTGAGTTACTGGAGTTGTGAAGATTTGTGTAGCAGTTCCACCACTAAATGGAGCGGTATAACCTATACCCTGTCCGTTTTGGACTACATAGAGGAAGATCCTATCTTTTTTAGGTGATGACGCATAAGCAACGATTCCGTCTGGAAGGTTTTTACCTTGAAGATTGTATGGCGCACTCGATGAGGTTGATGTTGATTGAGCTGAAAGAGAAGCGAATAGAGTTGTCACTGTCTGATCATCATCACCAAGTATTGAACCCATGAAACTAGTCAAGTCTTTATTCCAAGTGCTTTCATAAGTGCGAGGCAAAAGTGTATTAGAAAGGGTTGTGATGTTTATAGAATCTTCTCTCGCTTCCAAGATATTTCCACGACCTCTATCGATCCATCTCACAAATGTCGTACTAGCAGTAGTTGAAGCTCCGTAGCCACCTATAGGTGTTGATGATAGTAAGCGTAATGATGGAATAGTAACTTCGGTTGGCACGTTGTTACCAGGAGTGTTGTTTGTACTAGTTCCCTGTTGGTTAGTTCCTGTTTGTCCAAATGGATTAAATCCAGTCGAGGGATTGTTTGTTGAACTGCCATTATTTGTCGTTGAATGCATAAATAAGAACCAGAAAACAAAACCCGCAATGAGGATTATTATGATTATGACTGCAATTATAATGTTGGATGTTTTGTGTTGCATGGGGATTTTATTGGCAGTATAAGCTAATTACATCGAAATATTAAGTGAACTTATTTGAGATTTCAATGAAGTGCCATTTGAAACAAGTTGTTGGTACATGGTTTGATCAGTTACAGTTGTTTGTGCAGATTCCAAAGCCTGATCAATATTACTAAGCGACAAAGTTTGGGCATATTGAACATCCGCTTCTCTGCTACCGAAACTTAATGGTGTGGCCAACCAAGTATTAAAGGCAGTTAAAGCACCCCAAACAAAGCTTGAACTACTAGCTCCAGGGTTATTGTAGTTAGTAACCACGGCATCGTAATAACTTAGCCAACTGTCCATGATCAAGTTTACTCTTGCTGCTTGAGCGTAATTTTGCAGTGTAGATTGATCACCAGGGGTCAAGCCGGCAGAGTTTCGTGCGTAGTAGGAGTTTATATTTGCTAAATTTGTTGTATAACAACTTTGTGCTCCAGTACTTGCTGTTGTTCCGCAAGCCGCAACATAGCCGTCTAGTACCCCTTCTCTAGCTAAAAGAGTTGTACTACTTTGTAGGTTCGTTTGTTGGTTTTGAACATTATAATAGGAATTACAAGCATCAGTTAAAGCTGGATCTGGATCAACACCTATATCAGCCTGACTCGAACTATTATCTGCACATATAGTATCAATACTATCAGAGTCACTTGCTCCAACTAGTTCACGAATTGTTGCTGCATTAGAGTCGGTTTGTGTTTGAAGTTGAGCGATTTGAGCATTATTAGCTGCCAAAGTATCTCTTACTGCTGATTGATCAGTATTATATGAAGTTATTTCACTTGATGCTCTTGATGCCAAATCAGCGATTTGATTTGATGCTGTCAACCCCAAAGGTGCCACTAAACTAGCTGGAATATTTACAAACCTTGGATCTATTGTTTTTAATATGAGATAGGACGAAAGAACTAAAAGTAGTCCATATATGGCATTTTGTATTCTCTTTAAACCCTCAGTCTTGCCTTGTACTGCATCACTGGTCATATATTCAAAACCACCCCAAGTTATTTCAAAGACTGCAGCCACTGCACCAAGTGCTATGAGTAGATTGAAAATATACTGGACATAATCTTTAAAAGATACGCTTTTTGCTATAGTAAGACTCGTTCCACTGATATTTGGTAGAGGTGCAAGCGGTGTATAGTTATCTGAAATAGCTGCGTGAGCCCCAAGTATGCCACCTGAAGTAATGATAACAAAGAGTGCAACTGAGACGATTATTTTTTTATAGGATAATTTCATATATTATAGTGTTACTGGTGTTGAGGATGACACTGAACTGACTGCGTCAAAATTAACATTAAAACTTGCATCACCACCTTGGAGAATATTATCAATTCCTTGGGCATTTAACTCAACATTCGCTGTTCCTGCTACCCCATCAGGTGAGCGTAGAACAATTGATGAATTATTTGCGAGTTCTGGATGAGATGAGCCATTAATCATCCAATCTAATGTTAAAACTTTTGAAATATCATTGGAGAAATTAAAACCAAAAAGCGATGCAAATATTTTTGCTTCTTTTTGTGATCCTATATGGAGTGTGCCAGTTGTCGCTCTGTTGAAGTATGGCCCATATAAAGGATCGTTGTTATAAAAAGTAATCGAGGGTGATGTTGGACTTACTTGTATGAGACTTTGACCCTGAGCAGAGCCGTCACGAGTACTAGCGGTCACGATGATGTTGTATGGTCTAGGTATGATGTCCCCAGTTAATGATAAAGACTGTTTTCCGTATCCAGATTGATCCTGAAATACAGTTCCGTCATCTTTTTTCCATTGGTATATGAGTGATGTCGGATCATATTCCTTACCAGAAGTGTTTGAAAGATGAGGAAGCGCAATAATTTTTACAGTGTTTTGAACTACGAAAGGTATTTTTCCATTGAAAAAAGGAGGAGTATAACCGTCTGTTTCAATAATTGTATCAATTGAGCCAGAACCAATAACTATTGAGCTATTGTAATGTTGTCCATTTGTGGTGATAACATTTACATCAATCGTCTTTTTTATTCCAAGTGAAGGAGCTTTTACATCTAATGTAGTTAAACCTATACCCTTTTGTACTTGGTTACCATCAAAACTCCAGATGATAGTTGCTGAATCAATGTTGAAGCTATAGCTCGCAAGCGTAATCGTAACGGTTTGGCCAGGAACTGGATTATTGGATGATGCAGAAAGTGTGAGAGCACTAGTGCCACTAGGCATGGACTGCGCATGAACAAGGTCAGAAGGAAGCAAGAAGAAAGGAGTAAGGAAAATTACAAAGGCAACACTATAAATTACAAAACCAGATAATTTCATTACATGTATTGTATCAATATTATGCAATGTTTGCGATGTGAGTTATTCACTAAATTGGATTATACAGAACTAGGTCTACGACTATTGCCAGTATTGAGAGGTGTTTCAGCAACAGTGTTCACTTTCGAGCGTTCCATTTCTGAAGCACGCCTTCCATTTTCATTGTATTGTTGTCTCATAACTGAAATTTCTTGAGCCCGTTGATTTTTTAGTTGAGCTTCCTCCATTTTTACTGTTCTGTGAATATACCAGATATCTACTACCCAAAATGAAGCTATACCACCAGTTAATTCATCTAAACCACCAATACCAACTAGAGATAGGATTCTTTTTGGTTGATGTATCATATCTACCCCACGAAATTGAAAATAGCCACCTATTAGAGTTCCAATAACTGGATCCGCAGCAGCGCTTATTATTTCAGGTGCTGCGTAAGCTTCAGTTAATAATAAATCACCTAAAATTTGAATTAAATCAATAATTCCAGTAATAGCATAAAGTGCAACCCATTCTTTTTTACTGATTTTTGAAGCCATAATTTTAATTACCAGCTTGCTCCAACTGCCTCTTTGCGTCTTTGATATTGAGAACCTGTTGGGGATTGGTTGTGATGATTTGATCTTCTGTGTATGAACCAATGACTTTGATGGCCACATGTTTCAAACCGACAAAGAATATTCCCTCTCCAACATCTGATTCAAGCAAAAGGTATTTTTCTTCATCTGTTAGGTTAAAGACTTTCTGAATATGGTCAATAACGGTTGGTGATTGTTTCAAAAGAATCTGAATAGATGAGTTTGTCACAATTGGCATACCATAAGGTGAGTTCAAGAAATCATCCACATCCTGAGTAATCGTTGAAAGACCAAGGAAATACTTGCGTCCTCTTTTTGCCAAACCAAATAGAAATGAAGCCGTATCTTCTGATTTCATCATCCACCATGCTTCATCGATGACGAGGAGACGCTTCTTTAAATCTTTTCTGATGGAGTTCCAGATATAGTGTGTTACAAGATACATGGCAACTGGTTTGAGTTCATCCTCCATGTCGCGAAGTGAAAAGACAATGAATTTATTGTTGATATCAACATTTGAAGGCTTGTTGATAAATCCCGACCATGTTCCTTTGGTGTATTTGCTGAGGCGTTGTACGAGACTATCCGCACCTTCCATACCCGCCAGAACAAGCTCAAAGTCAGACAAAAGAGGAGCGTCAACATTTCTAAAATCAGAGTCAGCCGTAATATCTTTTAAAGCGTAGGTTTCAGTAATAGCACGATCGATGATAGCGTCTTCTTCTTGTGATAAACCACCAAGCATAATACGGAAAAGTCCGACTAGGTTGATGATGTTTGATCGTAGAACATCAGCACTAGACTCATCTTCTCGAGCAATAGGTAAATCAAAAGGGTTGATATGGTGTTCAGAGTTGAGTGAAATGTTGAAATACTTACCACCCGTTGTTTCGGACATGTATTCGTATTCTTTTTCAGGGTCGATAACGATAACATCCACATCGAACATCAGTGTTCGAAGTATCTCTAGTTTGGTACAGTATGATTTTCCGGCACCAGCTGTAGCGAATGTGACAGAGTTATAGTTTGAAAGTGAAAAACGATCAAATAGAACAAGTGAAGAGTTATGGCGATTTATACCATAAAGAATACCTTTGTCTGAGGTTAGATCGAATGAAACAAATGGAAAAAGGCTTGAAAGTGGTGAAGAATTTAGCTTCGAATGGACTCCTAACTGGTCATCTGCTATTGGAATGACACTTTTGAAACCTTGTTCCTGTTGGAATAAAGCCGGCTTTAGGTATATAAGCTTTGCCTCTAGAATAGAACGGATTTCTGATTCAAGCTTATCAAGCTCATTCTCAGAATCGCCAAAGATAGTGATATAAACACCAACATCGAAAAGGTGCTCCTGAGCCTGCATGAGTTGGTCACGGAGCTGTTCGAGGTCTTGGTAGGCTGTATCTAGAGCTGGATCACGAACTAGGCCTTTATCTTCCCTGCGTGAAATCTGACTCTGGATTTCGGCTACTTTTTTTTGGAAATGGCGTAGAATTTTGGCTGTATCAACAGGATGAATAAATATAGAAATATCAAAAACTTTATCAAGGTTAATGATCGGTGCAAACCAACTTTCATCTAAGAAGCGAGGATATGATATGACAAAAAGAGTTCGTCCAACCTTTTCACCCAAGTTTAATTCCTTTGGACTGACTTTGAGAGCTGAAGGAGCTATAACATCTTTGAGTTCAAGTACGCCAGCCTGATATATCTCTTCTGGAAGGATAGAGATAATTGGTGACTCATTTTTCTTTTTAAATGGATTGCTGAAAATACTCATATATTATATTTGGATTGGTTTTTCTGTATCTCCGGGGTTAAAGATCTTGTAGAACAATTCTACCACTTCTTCGGTCCCAAGTTCAGCTGCTCTGATACCACAGCGCACTAATCCTTGTTCTACAACTGCCACTCTTTGCTCAATCTGACTACGATATTCTGCAAAACTTGAATCAGCTGATGCAGTCTTTCCTGCTTTTGATTTATCTCGTCCTGGCATCATGTTGGCGAGAGGGTTTTTACTACTACCTATGATTGGTGGATCATACGGTACAACTACAAAGAAACTTTTTGACATAATGTTGGTGCTTTCCACAAATGACCTAACGAATTCAACATATTCCCTCACCTGTATCTTCATGAGGTCTGTCGTTTGTTCTTTGTAACGATTTTCCAAGAGAGCAAGATACGGTCTAATGTCGAGTTTTTTTGATTGAGCAAAGATTTGGATTGAGAAATCAAGAGAGTTTAGGAAGTTTTGGAATTCACTCAGAATAGCATTTTGTTCATCACCAGATTTTAGGGCAAAGTTGAGAGATGTGGCCAAAACAATAGAACGCATCGCTCCACTTTTTAGGATGATGATACCATCACGAATTTCCTGTATTGGTATGAAGTCTTGAGTTGTTTGTTGTTTTTGAGCCATTTTTTAATTTCTGTTTACGGGTTATTTTTGTTTCTTGCTTGAATATATACTCTCTTTTATGTCCAAACTCCATGCCAAGTCTTTGAGTTTACTGTCTGCTATCTTTGGTACTCCTAGAGAAGTATAGTTTTTTGCATCTTTTACAGCGGAACTCGTATCAACAGGTCTTGGTTTGTCAACTTTTTTCCAAATGTATAGTTTATTACCAAAATAATATTTGAATGCCGCTTCAACCGCGTTAATTAGGGGTCTGTTATTGATTCTATAGAATGCTAGGGCTGATGATGCACTCATTATGACGATAATAGGTATAGCTGAAATCAATAAATTATTGAAGAAGGCATAGACAACAAAGGAAAGACCTGCTCCACCGGCAATAAAAATGAATTGCTTCAGAGTGAGTGGTCCGAAGATTTTGTCCTCAACTTCGATAAATTGCGGAACTTGAAAGCGCATCGGTATTATTATACATCACTTACTCAATTGGTTCACGGTACAAGTCTGAGGTCCTCGTTTTCTTTTCTACTGTAATTACTGGACCAGACAGAAGGCGGTCAACCAAAGGTTCTGTGTTATTTGTCGCTTTAGCTGGTACAGGGTTTTCTATGTTCGATATTATGTCTTTTTTACTTTCAAGTCTGGAATTTGATCCATTGTTATCAACGTTTTCTTCTGATTCAACAGTGAAGTTCCCTGCTTGTTCCAATGATGATATAGCCTCATCTGTACGGTCTTTCTCCTCGAGTTGTCTCATCGAGGTGCGGATTTTTCCAAACACCTCTTTGTTCACATCTTCAGCGATAAGTTTTGCATTCGCCGCATCTATGCCGGTTTCACTTGAGAAATTCCTTACAAAATCTTTCGAAGGAGAAAGCCCAAGCATCACCTGTCCAACCAGATCAACCAATATGCCCTCTTGATCAACATGCAAACCCCTATTATTTGCAATAGTGATGATACTATCGTGAATTTCTGCAGAAGTTACAGCATCTTTTACCTCTTGTGGAAGTTTTTCAAATTGAGCTTGTATTTGTTCAGCAGTAAATTTAAGCATGTTAATGTTTGTTTAATTAATGAGCATCTGGTGCTGGTTTAGGAGCACCTCCACCTCCGCTATTTCCAGCACCTTTGTCAAAATCAGCTTTAAACTTCTTGACCTCGTCGATGACTGCATTTTGTGCTCGAGCATCTTTTATTGCTTTGCCTGGAGATATTTGCTGTTGTAATTTCATTGATTTTTCCGCAAATTGTCTTTTTTGTTCAGCTAGCATTTCATTTTGATCATGTTTATCCTCTTCGAGTTTAACTTTATCAGCCTTCATCTTTTCAAGTTGAGTATTAAGAGTCTTTAATGTTGCTTCTTTTGTGGCGGTACTTGCACCATTCATTGCACCACCAGCTGTCTTTATTTCCTCAGAAACTTTAGCAATTTCTTTTTCATGGTTATTCATTGCACTAGCCAATGTATCGATTGAAGTGTTTAACCCACTTAGAGTCCTTTCAATATCATTTTTAATATTCAAGTTATTCAAATTTTCTTTGTTAAGTTCAGTCGTTGCATCTTCCGAAGTCTTTATTGCCTTATCATCTTTTTTTTGCTTCGCTATAATTTCTGCTGCCTTACGGCCACCAAGATTCATTCCAAGTGTTCCTGGAGCAGATGCAACATTTCCTGCTGTAACACCTGCAAAGTTACCTATCACCGAATCCTTACCCATTTTCTTTTGAACAATTTCAAGCGGTTTTGCTGCCAACTTCGAGGCCCCACTCATCATCTTACTCATAATTGTATCAGTTGTATTTGCGTGATATTTTTCAGCCTCAATTTTTGCCGCCGCCATTGCTCGATCAAGTGCAGTATTGCCATCCTTATCTTTTATCGTATTGTCATAACGAGTCTTATCAACATTTGAAATTCTCTTATATCCCTCTTCGTACTGTTTCTGACTAGCTGCTGCAACATCAGTAAATCCGCCTTTCTTTACTCCAAAGCCAAAGTTCGCGGCTTTACCAAGTTGTTTATCCAAAGCGTTTCCAATCGAAGGAGACCAAGCTGTAATCTTATTCATTACAGCACTGTTTTTGGCAATATGTGCCAATCTTCCTCCGGTATTTCTTCCGGCATAGCTACCGACATTTTTCCAGATTCCATGGGCACCGTATTTCTTTGTATCAATCCACTCTGAAGCTAAGCCACCCATACTCATTGCAACTACTAATGGTACATTGAGCAAGAAAATGATAAAGAAATCATTTATAGCGAGAATAATGTAATTTTTTAGAAAATTTGGTGACAGTGCACCACTTGCTCCTGCTGTTGATAAACTTGTTCCAGCATTTGTAAAAACTGTACTTGATGAGAGAATTTCCAACGCCGCATATAAAAGCAAGAGATAAACAGGCATGAATATCAGCTGAGCCTTTAGTTGTTTGGTGAATTCCTTTGCTTTGTCATCAAGACCTGGCACAACCCACGAAGCAAACCATATTGGCGAAAACGCAAGTAGCAAGATCAAGATAATTAATCTCGCCATAAATGCTAAAGATGCAAGCAGGAATGAGAGACCAATAACGAACATGATAATACATCCAACTAATCCTTGAACGATTATTTCCAATGGCTTTGAGGATGGTGTTGATGGAGATGCTGCTGTTGCTGGATTGTAAATTGCTTGGGGCTTTAATAATGTAAGAAATATGTCTGACATACCACCTTGTTTACCATCAAGCATTTGATTTGTTATGACACAACTGTTTACACTACCAGGCGCCTTACCATTCTGGCTGCAGTCTGTTTGGTATTGATTGGTTGACGATTTTGTTGGTTGAGAAGTATCAACAATACCGTGATATAGAGCAAGTGAGACCACATTTGAAGCATCTATGAGCATGCTCGTTATAAAGAAACTAAAATTAATCAGCACACCCGCTATCACAATATTTTTTATGAGCGTCCCGGCTCCTCCAACAGTGTCAAAACCTAGGATGATTTTAAATGAAGCGTAGAGCAACATGAATATGATAAATATTCCTGAAATATCACGAATAGTTTGCCAGACTAAGTAAACTCCAGATGTACTGTCCACGAAATTTTTTATCTCAAGCGTCATCGTTATGGATACATTCAATAGGGCGCCAGTTAAAGTTACCCAGAGAGAGGTTATCGATAACGCCATGTTAGCTACCCAAGCTGCAACCAGAGCGAGAAAATCATTCATAGATTTTCCAAAAATTGTATCAATCGCAGTACTCATAATACTACCGAAAATACTCGCATGTGCAAAATGCGCAGTCATGATCCACCCTACAATCGAGAGTGACGAGAGTTTTATGAAATTTGGTAAATATCTTTTAAACATCTGTATAATTATAACCTAGTTTGTTGTAGTTTTTCCGCACATGCTTGCTGATTGATATGGTATAGCCTGATTCTGTATGCCTAACAAAGTTTTATCAACTGACGCTACATCGCTTTTTGCATTCTGAACATCTACAGCTGTTGGAACTGAATTGCTACTGAGCAGGTCTGTATACTGTTGAGTCGCAGCATTGACTGCATCTGTACTCGTGGCAGCATTTGTTGTTGCTTGAATTTGAGTAAGAGTGTTAAGAGTAGATGAAGCAGTGGCGTCTTTGTATTGATATGTTGAAAGTAGAGGGGTGATTTGAGTATCTATGATTGACTGAACACCTGTAATAGCGGCAGGATCATTGGTTTGGCATTGAGCCAATAAGGTTTGGTATGTAGAGCTAGCGTTTTCTATATCAGCAACAGCCTTATCGTATTGTGCTTTGATCTGTGTTGCACTACCAATATATTTACCAGCATCTGCTGTGGCATGTGAAGCGGCTTTTTGTGAGGTATTTGCACTTTGGTCAGCAGCCATTCTAGCAATGAAAGATTGTTCACCATTTGCGCCAGGTTGAGTTGATGAATATAGTCCACCAGACAAAACTTGTTGCATTGTCTGTGCTACGAGTGCACCGATAACCTCATCTATCATACTTGCTTGCACTAGAGTATCAGTCGGATTGCCAAGCTCTTTGTTTAATGAGGCTGAAATAACTGATCCAGGAGTTTCATTCTGACATACATGTGTAACTGTTTCATTAAAATTTTCATCTACAGATGGTATATCGTCGCACTTTTGGAATGTTAAGAAACCATTTCCCTGCGCAAGCTGTTGCTGGTATTCACCTTGTTTATTGGCAATACTTAAAGAAAGATCACTCTGTGCTTGGAGATAAGCCCCACTCTCATTGTTTTGTGGCTGACTGATGGCGATAAATGCCGGCCATCCTCCTTGAGAGAAATCACCTTTTGTAAATCCATCTATTGTTGCAACCTTTTTTCCATTAACAGAAACACTGGAATTTTTTACATTGTTTATAACTGAGCTCAGGGTACATGAGTATTTGTTATTTGCACCAGCGCCATTTCCAGCCTGTTGATATGCTAACTGTAAACGCAAATTAACACTGAAAGGTGAACATAGATTAGACAGAGGACCTGTAGTACTTGAAAGAAATTGACCAGTGAGTTGATCTGCGGCATTTGTAAAGAAAGCTGTGGGGTTAGTTAGAAAAGCTGGGCTTCCTTTGAATCCAGAGTTAATCCACTTAACAGTATCCGATGTCATCGTTTGTAAAAGGGATTTCGCCATTGACCATGCAAGTGGATCCAGAACCTCTTCTTTGATCTTTTGCCAATCAAATAGCGTACTTGTTAAGCTTGTAACCGTTGCCGTCAAACCGGTTTCAATTTCTGTTGCTATATCTGTTGTTATTTGAGCATGAGCTTGAGGTGGAGTTACAGTCTCAAATACAAATAGAGCGGTAGAAAGGAGAAGAAGACCTTTGATTGTTTTTGTAATTTTCATAATATTTAAATATTAAGGTATGAACCACTTTCAGTTGGTGCATATTTTATACCAGCATCGGTTAAAGCCTTTCTTATACCAATTAATCCGCCAAGTATTTCTGTATACGAATTCTGATACATCTGTAAACTATTCATTGAGAGTAGAGGATCTGTTTGAACTAAACCTAGAGAGGTTGAGATGAATTGCATATTGCTTATACCGTTTATTAAACTAACATGGCTACTAGATATTGCAGGTGGAACCGGGGTTTTTAAGAGATTTTTCAAAATTTTCTGATAATTTTTTGCATTCGCGTTTAATTCATCTATATACGAAGTGTCTTTTCCTTGTATCCCAGCAAAAGCTATTGAGGCGCTACTTTTTTGAGGAGAGTATGTTTCCAAAATTTGGCCTAGAGTATTGCCGTAAGATTTTAATGATGCGGTATCGTTAGTTAAAGAAAATGTAACATCATCTGTGCTGTATTCGCGAGGCGCATTAAAAGAAGAGCTTTCTTTAGAAAGAATCGTTGCTACTGTACTACTAACAACAGCAGTGTTTCCTGTTAGACCTGCTTGATTTAAAAGTGCGAATTCAGCAAATGTGTCTCGACTGAATTGATCAGTAAGTGTCAGTGGTCCTTCATCAGCAGAATCGTTCGAGTTGCCTGATTTCAAATTAATTGCTGTTGAACTACTATTCAAAAAAAGTTTTTTCCAATCAGCATTATCAGCGATAATAGTGTTTGTGCTAGTTGTAGCGTCGTCTACAGCAATGTTCTGTGGTTCTATGGGCGCAGGTTGCCAATAGGTATAGCCAGCTGTTGCACCTACAGCCAAGAAACAGACGATAGCAATAACAAATGTTTGTTTGTGTAGGTAGAATTTGGCCATGCTAGGCTCAATTATAGCAGAGAAACTGTGATTATTCTGTGGATAAACCACTTAAATTAAGCGTTTTACAACAATTGAGCTTGAATCGCCACCCACTCATCTGGAGATAGATCTTCTGCACGGACTTTTTCATTCAGATTTAAATTTTTCCAAACAAGATCAGTTTTTTCTTTAGGTAGAATTTCCTCCAAATTTCTTTTCAAAAATTTTCGTTTATGTGCAAAACCAGTTTTTACTATTTTGAAAAATAATGATATGGCATCAGGGTTTTTCGGTAATATTTGATTGAAATTATCTGCAGAAATATTGTTTATGGCTAAAATAGCCGAATCAACTGTTGGTGGTGGAGTAAAAGCCCCTGGTGGAACTTTGGCTATCACTTTTGGTTTCCCAAAGACTTTTACTGAAATTGAAAGTACGCTTTCTTTACTCTTCCCTGTTGATTGTTCTGGTCTAGCAACAATTCGGTCCGCCACTTCTTTTTGGACAAGGAGAACCATTCTATTTGGTCTAGGTTCATGCTCTAGGAATTTTTCTAGGATTGCACCAGTGATGTAATAAGGAATATTGGCAATTAATGCATAGGAAGAAGGAATGAAGGAATTTGGAGCAGAAAGTTTTTCGTCTAAAATGTCGCCCTGAATCAATTTTAATTGACTGGAGTTTATCTCATTTGCAAATTTTTCGTTCAAAAGTGCAAATGCACGAGCATCTTTTTCAACCGCTGTGACAATTGCGCCGGTTTTTAGTAAGCTTTCTGTCAAAATTCCTGTACCAGGACCAATTTCCAGTATATTTTCACCAGATTTTAAATTTCCTGCAGTTATGATCTGCTCCAAAACATGTTTTGAATTTAGAAAATGTTGCCCAAGTGATTTTTTTGCAAATAGTTTCATGTTCACATAATCGCTTATGCTTGATAATTGTGCAAGTCAAATTAGAAATCAATAAAAAGTGCTTTTGCACCACTCGGTCTCTCTGGTGGAGCTTGATCCTCTATTAAATTTTTTGCAATATCATCGATAAATTCTGAAGGAAGACTAACTCTCTGTGTACCATATATTGTGCGAAGCATGGTGTAACTAAAATAAACCTTTTTCTTTGCACGAGTGATGGCTACATAGAATAAACGACGCTCTTCTTCCTCTTCAGCTTGGTCTATGTCACCTTCATCCATCCGTTTAAACGGAAATAGATCCTGCTCCAAGCCTGCGATGAAGACGTGGTCAAACTCCAAACCTTTCGATGCGTGAACCGTCATCAGTCTGACCGCGTCTTTGTTTTCTGAGAGCTCGTCTTGGTCAGTGGCGAGGGCGGCATTGCTCAAAAAGGCCTCAATACCTTGAGTTTTCGAGTCTTCGGTGTTTTCTACACCATCATACTGCGCAGCCACAGAAACGACTTCACGAATGTTCAGAAGGCGTTCCTCGTCCTCAGTGTCACCTTGTCTGAGCAGTTGCTCCATACCAGTTTCTTGAATAATAAACTTTATCGCTTCCGAAGGTTTTTTTTCTTCAATTTCTTTTTTTATATCATCAAGCAATTTCCAGAATTGAGTGATTTTTGTGCGCATGTTGGCTGGTAACAGATCTTCTCTACCAGAAAGAATTTTTGCAACAGTGACTTTACCAATACCGCGCACTGGAACATTGATAATTCGTGCCACATCACCAGCACTCTCACGATTGAGTGCAGCTTTTACATATGAGAGAACATCTTTGACCTCTTTTCTCTCAAAGAATCTTACTCCGACGAGTTGGTATGGAATATTTTTCTTTATGAAAGCGTCTTCGAGGGCTCGCGATTGAAAATTTGCACGATAAAGCACCGCAATTTCGCGAGGCGAAGTACCTTTTTCTATGAGTGTACGAGCTGTATCTGCGATTGCACGAGCTTCCTCGTTTTCTGTATATGAAACAATGAGAGAAATTTTTTCGCCTTCTGCATTGTCGGTGTAAAGTGTCTTTTTTTTGCGCATCAAATTGCGTTCAATAACATTATTAGCTGCTGCGAGGATGTTTTTCGTCGATCTATAGTTTTTTTCAAGTGTAATAACCGTAGATAATGGATAATCTTTTTCAAAATTAAGGATATTTTCTATAGTTGCTCCGCGCCAGCTGTAAATATTTTGATCGGCATCGCCCACAACGCAGATGTTTCGTGAATTTTCATCAGTTAAATATTTCGCTATGCGATATTGAACTTTGTTCGTATCCTGGTACTCGTCTATATGTATGTATTTCCAAATCTGATGATAATG
Source organism: uncultured bacterium (assembly GCA_903902315.1). Classification (GTDB taxonomy): domain Bacteria; phylum Patescibacteriota; class Minisyncoccia; order Phycocordibacterales; family PALSA-1337; genus C7867-002. Next base: position 22,283 of record CAIUUK010000038.1, read on the forward strand.
AGTTCTAACAGCAGGATATTTCTCTAGTATTTGAGCCGTTTTTAGGAGAAGGTCATCAAAGTCGAGCGATTTTTCTTTTGCTAGGATAGCGTCGTATTTTTCCCAGACATTGGCAACGGTTTCCTGGGCGTAATCCTTTGCTCCGTCGAAATACTCCAGACGACTGAAGCCATCCCCCTTCGCACGAGAGATCATGTTGAGTACTGTACCAGGCTCAAATTTTTTTGGGTCGACTGAACACTGAATCATGGCCTCTTTGATTGCACGACGAGAATCACTTCTGTCATAAATAGTGAAATGTCTGGTTAGACCGAGCAAAGTAGCGTTTTCTCTAATAATATGGACGCCAAGCGAGTGAAAAGTACTCATGAAAGGTCTTTCATTCATGGAAATTGGCCTGTTAATACTTTTTTCTTCAGCTATGAGGTGATTTACACGCTCACGCATCTCTTTTGCCGCTTTGTTGGTGAATGTGATAGCTAGAATTTGGTGAGGCGGTATGCCTTTTTTGATTAGATTGAGGATGCGATGAGTGATTACACCTGTTTTACCTGCTCCGGCACCAGCGATGATGAGGACTGGTCCATCTGTAGTTTCAACAGCTCGTTTTTGTTCAGCGTTTAGAGTGGTCATGGCGGTTATCTTAACACAAGATTGCACTGTGCATATCATTGTTGACTTTGTGGCCATGCCTGCTACTCTGAATAGGTATTCAAGAGGATACATAGAAAACTCTGGCTCTGTTGAGCCATTTGTCATCTTATTCTGTAAATGAACGACTCCAATAAAGGTATAAATCAAAAAACATATTTTTCCAAGAATCTAAGCGCATGGTTGGTGGTTTTTGTCATGACATCTACATCGCTGTTCGTTCACTCACAGACCACAAATGCCGGTCTGTTTTCTTTCTTCTCAAATTTATTTAGTGCAGGTCAAGTTTCTGCTGATACACCAGATTCTAGTGGGAATTTTGTAACTGACTCCTCGACAACATTGCCGAAAAATCTGCAGGACATGTCTATTTTATCTGCTGCATCAAACCCAAACCCAAATCCAAACAATTGTGGAGACACTTCCCCTGTAAATGGAAATATTCTAGATCCGGGTATAGCTTCAAGTTTGGCTAGTAGTTGTGGCACATCAAATACACAGATCAGTACATACATTGTAAATTCTGGAGACACTATTTCGTCCGTCGCTCACATGTTCAATGTGTCTGTTAATACGGTTCTTTGGGCAAACAATCTAACCGGCAGATCAGTTCTTCAGCCTGGACAAAACCTAGTCATTCTTCCTATTACCGGTATCAATTACACAGTTAAAAAGAACGATACATTGCAAAGTATTGCAAAAAAATATGGTGGAGATCATGTTTCGGATACTCTTTCGGATATTTTGGATTATAACGACCTGACTTCAACTTCCGCACTTATTATTGGACAAACTGTCATCATTCCTTCCGCTGAAATATCGACAACTGATATAGGTCCAATACCTTCGCCTACAAATTCCAGATCATATTCAACAGATGAACCTTTGCTCGATAATATAAAAAACTGGCCAGCTTATCCAAGTTGTAATTATGCTACTACCGGTTGTTATTATCTCCGTCCAATTCAAGGTGGCCATATCAGTCAAAAATTGCATGGTCATAATGCTGTGGATCTAGCTGCTCCAGTCGGTACTCACATTGTCGCTTCTGCTGAAGGAACGGTTATAATTAGCCGTATAAACGGTGGATGGAATGGAGGATATGGTAATTTCATTGTTATCTCACATCCAAATGGTACTCAAACCTTATATGCACATATGTTATCTAAATCCGCAGGATTAGTATCTCCTGGAGAACATGTTAATCAGGGTCAGTTGATTGGATATATCGGCATGACTGGTCACACAACTGGTCCACACATACACTTTGAAATTCGTGGTGCACAAAATCTCTTTTGGAATTCTAATTTGTAGTTTTTGTATGAGAAATTGATATTAGCCAATTCTTTGACGGTATTGCAGTGCTTCAAGTATGTGTTGCCTTGTAATGTAATCAGAATTTGCGAGATCAGCTATGGTTCGAGCCACTTTTATTATCCTATGATATGCACGAGCAGAAAGACCCAGTTTCTCTGCTGACAATTTAAGTATTTGGCGAGCTTCTTTTTCTAGTTTCGCATATTTTTCTAGGTCGCTAGGGTTCATTTCGCTGTTGAAGTATTTAATATCTAGTCTTTCACCTTGATTTGTGTGTAGGTTATGTAAATTGCTTAAGTTCTGGCTCGCTCCAAATCTTTTTTCTTGAATTTTTCTCGCCTCGATTACTCGTTTACGAATTTCTACGGATTTTTCTCCAGTTGATTGCGTCAAAGACAATTTTTCGTAATCAACTTTACTAACAAGAATCCACATATCTATTCTATCTAATATTGGAGCTGATATTTTTCGTTTGTATGCAGTAATGTCACTAGGTGTGCATATACAACCATTGTCTTTACCTTTGCCGCACCTACACGGATTCATAGAAGCAATAAATAAGCATTGAGCTGGAAATGTTATCGATCCTCTGGCACGAGACACTGTAACTTCTTTGTCTTCAAGCGGTTGTCGTAATGCCTCTAGAACCTCCCTATCAAATTCAGGAAATTCATCTAGAAATAATATGCCTCTATGTGCCAAAGTTATCTCTCCAGGGTGCGGATGAGTTCCACCGCCAAGTATAGCTATGGCAGAAGCGGTGTGATGTGGATTTCTACATGGTGGCGTATCAATCAACCCTAGAGGCAATGTGTGCGCAACTGAATGTATACAAGTGACTTCCACAGCTTGCTCATAATCTAGTGCTGGCATAATAGAAACAAGACTTTTTGCCAACATAGTTTTACCAGTTCCAGGAGGTCCATAAAGTATTATGTTGTGACAACCTGCAGCAGCTATTTCCATAGCTCTTTTGGCAGTTTCATTGCCACGAATCAAAGAAAAATCATTAATTTCTGTTTGATGAACTAAAATATTATTATTTGGCTCATAAGGTTTGATTGGCTCAAGCTTTTTTATTCTAGAAACATGATCGATTATTTCTCTTAGAGAAGAAACAGCATAAACCAAAATATTTTGTGCCAAGGATGCTTCCAGAGCATTTTCTTTTGGTACAAATGCCGTAGTGAAACCGTGTTGGCTGGACTGAATTAATATTGGTAAAAGCCCCTGAACTTTTCGGATCGTTCCTTCTAATGATAATTCACCCAGAAAAATTATGTTTTCATATTCAAAATCAATGTCGCCAACACCTTTGAGGTATGCCATAGCCATAGCTAGATCAAAAGTCGTTCCCTCCTTACGAATATGGGCTGGCGCCAGAGAAATAACCACTTTTTGATTTTTCTGCTTAGGTGATATGTAGCCTGTATTTTTTATTGCAGCAGAAATACGATCTTTTGCTTCATCTACTGATCTATCACCAAGACCAACAACAGAAAAAGAATGTAAACCGTTTGAAATATCTACTTCAACCGTTATTTTTTCCATGGTAAGACCAACAACATGTGCCGTGTATGTTTTTGCTATGTTCATCAACACATCTTACAAAAGAGGTGTTCAAATTCTGATAAAAATCTGCTAAAAAATCGATAAAATAATGATCAAGAAACGATAAAATTTTCTACGGCTTGGAGTATGGCTTAGTGACCGTGTTTGATAGATATACGAGCACTTGGGTTTGCTTCCAGACGACCAATTTCGATAGGTTTAGCACATTTTTCACATAATCCATAAGTTCCTTTTTCAATTCGTTCAAGGGCTGATTTAACTTCCTGAAGTTGTCCTTCAAGTTTGTTTGCAATACCAGTGTTTTCTTCAAGTTCTCCAAATCTGTCAGCAACTTCGTTATCATCAGCTGTATCAACTTTCATATCACTTGCCGTAACATCCCAACCACCAGGAGCACTTGGGTCTTTTTTACCAATACCACTAAGTTCTTCCTCGAGTTGTGTCGCTTCTGCTAGTAGAAGCTTTTTGAATTTTTCGGTGTCTTTTTTATTCATATGTCTACATTTTAACGCATAAATGCCTTTTGTTCAAGATGAACCAAAACATCAGATAATGCTGATTCTGAGCTTGTAATTATGAGGTGTGAATTGTCTATAAATGAGTATAGGAATAGTGTTTGACCATCAGATGTTACAAATTCACGAACATCTTTATTTTTTACAATTCTATCTGTAAATGAACCGTGGATTATTGTGTTATTGCCTGGGAAATATGATTTTAAATCATCAGTCATGGTACTTTCCCACTGCAACATACCAGCAAATGCGTTTTGGAAGTAATTGACAGTAACATCGACGAAGATATTTTTATTTCCTTGGCTATCAGCATCAACGCCTAACATCCAATCGTTTGAAAGTGAACGAACAAGCATATCTGGTGGATTTATTCCCATTTTACTCAACATGTCTGTTATGTTTACTCGGAATTTTTGATTATTTAAAGTCTGGGTCAAGATAATTTCTTTAATTGTGGATGCTGATTGGGGCTTTGCAAATTCACTTTGAATTGCACCAAGTATGTTTGATGCTGTAATTGTGCTTAGAACCATGTTTAGATTTATTTTTGAATCTGATGGAACTATAGATGTGACAATTGGAGTCGTTGGTTGCGAAGCTGGTTGTCCGGCAAGTGGACTAAGTGTGTATAAATAATAAGCACCACCAATGCCTAGAATAATAATTAGAAGACTGGCCAAAGCAGTTGAGATTTTTTTTAGCAGGCTTGAATTTGAGCCATCTACTGACTCATCTCTAAATATTTTACTTGAACCTATACTCTCTTTACCGGTCTGTCTGACTTTTTCAGCTATTGCAATCTTCGTTGTTGAAATGTTTTTGTGTGCCAAAACATCAGCAACATCGCTTTCGTATGTGCGTAAAGCTTTTTGAGGTACTTCATTTTGAGGAGTCTCAGGATTTTTCTTTTCATCTTCGTTCATGAGAGATATTGTATCATAGGTTAATTATTCAATAACACAATAACGCAATGCTCAATTGAACATTGCGTTATTGATAATGGATTACTTCCCTAGTATCTCTTTTTAAATTCTGGCTTTGGAGGTCTTGGAGCCTCTTCTTTTTTGGTGAACTGCGTAGGATTTGCTTGTTTGATTGAGAGGTTTATACGGCCTTTTTCGTCAACTTCTTTTACAACAACTGGAACTTTATCACCTTCCTTTAGATATGTCTCAACGCGCTCAACGCGGAATGGGGCTATTTCAGATACATGAACAAGGCCTTCTGAATTTGGTCCTATTTTTACGAAAGCACCAAAATCCATAAGACGAGTCACTTCCCCGTCGAATCTCTCACCTGGCTTGTATTCACGAGTCATTCCATAGATGATATCTTTTGCTTTTTGAGCCGTTTCATTCTTTCCAGTGATAAATATAGAACCGTCATCTTCTATAGTAATATCTTCGACGCCAGTATTCTCGCGGATTTCATTGATTGTCTTGCCTCCTGAACCGATGACGAGACCGATTTGATCAGGTTTTATCTTCATGACAATGATTTCAGGTGCGTTCGGATTTATCTTTGTGCGAGGTGCTGGAATAGCCTTCTCTATGACATCTAGGATTGTGAAACGAGCGATTTTTGCTTTTTCAAAAGCCTCAGCGAGAATTTGCAAAGGAATACCGCCAACTTTCACATCCATTTGAACTGCGGTAATGCCTGTGCGTGTGCCAGCTACTTTGAAATCCATGTCGCCGTGGTGATCTTCTGGTCCTTGGATATCGGTGAGGACTTTGTATTCATAATTTGCAACGTCTCCTAACTCCTGACTCCTAACTCCTGATTTCTTTTCTCTCATCATAAGTCCTGAAGCGATGCCAGCAACTGGGGCCTTTATAGGAACGCCTGCATCCATGAGAGCGAGAGTTGATCCACAAACTGAACCCATAGAGGTGGAACCATTTGAAGCCATGGCTTCAGAAACGATGCGGATAGTATAAGGAAAAACATCTTTGGCTGGGATAATCGGAATTAGAGCCTTCTCTGCTAGAGCACCGTGGCCAATCATGCGGCGATTCGTACTACCGACGCGGCCTGTTTCACCAGTTGAAAATGGTGGGAAGTTGTAATGGTGCATGAAACGCTTGTTTGATTCAGCTGTCATGCCATCTATGACGAGAGCATCGCCAGGACTGCCGAGTGTTAGGGCTGAAAGTATGTGCGTACCTCCGCGATAAAAAATGCCGGATCCGTGCAACATAGTTGATACTCCACCAGCTTGAGCAAAGAGGGGGCGAATCTGGTCCATGGTGCGACCGTCAGCGCGCTTGCCATTGTTTATGGCCTCGCTGTGGAGCAACTCATTGACCGCTTCCTCGAAGACTTCTTGGGCCATGGCTTTGTTACCGGCAACGCCGTTCGATTTAATGAATTCTGGTGAGCACATTTTTTCTGCAAACAAAGTTGACCAAATACCGTTGATTTCATTGATATGGTCATGGCCTGGAGTGCCACTCATTATATATTGTGCGAGTTTTGGTTTTATTTCCGCATCAAAAAGTTCTTTCGTACCTGGAGTTGGTTCTGGCAAAACCACTTCAGCTTTTGGTTTTCCAATTTCAGCGATGATTTGCTTTTGCCATGCTTGGATTTTTTCGATTTCCGTACTTGCGCGAGTGAGGGCTTCGTTCACGAGATCCTCACCAACTTCATGACTGGCAACTTCTATCATGTTTATCATGCCATCTTTACCACAAGCCACGAGTTCGAGGTCTATCTTTGCTTCGTCGCGAGTTGCATAGTCGGGATTGATGAACCAGTTATGGTCTTTGGCGATACGGATAGCTGAAGCCGGTCCGTTCCAAGGAATTCGTGAAACACCGAGAGCAAGCGAAGCTGCTATTACTGAGATAACATCAGGATCAAATTCATCGATAGCGAGCGTGGTGACGATAACTTGCACCTCGTTACGCATTTTCTGATTGAAAAGAGGACGGATAGTGCGATCAACAATACGACCAGCGAGTATAGCTTCAGTAGATGGTTTTCCCTCGCGACGAACGAAACGTGAGCCGAGAATTCTGCCAGTCGCATAAAAACGCTCTTCAAAATCAACTGTTAAAGGAAAGAAATCCCCATCTTTGAGATTCCCCATCACTGCCGTTGCTAGCACCGCCGTATTTCCATATCGAACGATTACCGATCCATCTGCCTGGTCCGCCAAGTCGTTGAACTCCGCTGATAATATCTTGCCACCGATCTCGAGAGAGTATTGTTTTGAAATCATAGTAACTATAATGTAGCAAGAAAAGAGGTGTAGTGCATCTTGTGTTGTGATACCATAACTACATTATGACCACCCCCAAAGTCCTCGGCGTCGACATCGGCAACGTGATTATCAACAATCGTTTGAACGACCCTGAAGTTGTGAAGGTTGATGAAGCAGTGTACGCATCATTCCCTCCTTCGGAAGGTGTATTTGAGTCACTGAAGACATTAAACGATTATTTTGACGGTGAGGTCTATTTGATTTCAAAATGCACAGAGTGGGCACAAATACAGATATTGGCATGGCTCAAAGCACATGATTTTTATACAAAAACAGGTATCAAGCCAGAACACGTGAATTTTGTGAGACAGCGCAATGAAAAAGACGCAGTTTGTATAAAATTAGGAGTCACACACTTCGTCGATGACCGCTTGGAAGTTCTAGGTTATATGGTTGAATCAACATCGAATCTCATCTTGTTCCAGCCAGATCAAGAAGAAGTGAAAGAATTCAAGCAATTTCTACCGAAAGTCACGGTGGCTAATGATTGGAATGAGGTGGTGAAACAAATAGTGCGATAAAACTTTATATTAGCCATGAAACCAGAATCAATACATACATATGATAATTTGCCAGAGGAAGATTATTTGGTAGAAAAATATCAACCAAAATTTTTGGCTCGTGGCGGGGATCATTTGGTCTATGAAGTTCAAGATCACCCAGATGTGGTAATCAAGGCCTCAACTTTCCGTGTAAAAGATATATTGGCTAATAATGTTGAGCACGGCATTCCCCTAGATTCTATGTCTGATGATATGAGAGCGCAGATTGAGACCGAATTAAAGGAAAAAGATGAGCAGTCCAAAGCACTTAGGAATTATTTTGGTAATGAACATACGCTTGCCGAGCGTCGTTATCTCATGAAAGTTCCTGTAACTGGCGAGATACTAACTGATATTTTTAAAGGAGATTGGAAAGGTCGTATACCACCGGCTAGTTCCTTGGAAATGAAAAAAGCTTGGTCATCTGTCATTGTTCAACAGCGAGCGGAGGCAATAAGTGACACCACTCATTTGAGCCTTAATTTTGAAGGTTTTCTTGAAGATGGCAAATACGATGAGACAGCAATACAAAATATCTTAGCCCTCTCAGAAATAGATCCTGCACTTAGGGATTCTTTGAAAGAATTCGTCAGTAAGGCTGTGTCATATGCCAATGACACTGGAAATATCCTCGCCATGGCTGGAAAAGATAATGTTATTTTCTATAAAGAAGCTAATAACAGCGATAATGTGAATGAAGAAAAGTGGAATTACCTACTCGTCGATGCTCTCCCTATTCATAATGAACCAGTTTTCAAGATGTCACAGGAAATCGCACGAAAAATCATGGATGATCAGAAAATTACTGAACATGAGAAAACTTTACTAAAGAAAGGCTTGAATTTTACTAGGACGATCAATGGTCTGGCGGAAAAACTTGGTATGATGGAACGTTCGAGTTTGCAAGTTGAGAAATAGTCGACTAATCCTTACTCCACAGCTTCTTTGCAAAGTTTCTCATACTGTCAGCGAGGACTTTGTCACGAATCTGCACGAGGTACTGCAGTTTTTCTCTAGTAACAATTGATACAATATATTCTCCTATGATCCATTGGGTTGAAGTGAAGCTATCACCGGTCCATAATTTTAACTGTCTGCGAGAAAGTTTCTCTGCCTTCATTTCTTCTTCTATTTCAGATTGGTTGGTAAATAGTTTCAGGTCAATATCTCCTTTGTTTTGTTTCCAATACCAGAGAATGTATTTCAAATACGCAGGATTTTCGACGAAAGTATGATCTTGGAATCCCCACCAAGTCTTTTCGTTCATGTCACGCATACTCTGCTCCCAAATAGGAGTTTTTTTGTATAGAAATTCCTCGATATCTGCCCCATCGATAAATTGAACCTTTGGAATTGAGTATGAACCAGATCTTGGCAACATTTCCAATTCAGGAATGATGCTTTTCACCAGATTTTCCTGACGTTTCAACTCAATCACCTTCTTTTCAATATAGTCAGTTAGTCGTTCTGGTGGCAAAGCGATGAGAAATTTGGTCTTACCAGATAGATCTTCCTCGATGATGCCCTTTTTCTTTAACTCATCTGCCGCAGCATATGTAGTACTTCTATTGATACCAGTAATTCTACTGATATTTGATGGGGTTATCTTGCCATGTTCCAAAAGGGCCAGGTATATGTCTATTTCTGTCGAATTGAGGCCTATTTGTTGAAGTTTTTCCTTCATAGCTATAACCCTAGCAAATTCACTACATTTTGTCAACTTATCGTCAACAGAATATTACGGCTAACTATAGCCAAATTACAACATATTTATCTCACTTTGTTTGACCAAGTATCAAAATAATGATACACTTATACCAGATAGTCAAGATAAAGAACATTGGCGGATTCAAGCTTCTAATGCAACACTGTCTCGGAATGTGTTATTCCGACTGATGAGTCTGAAAAGACGAAACAGAAACATTAACGTAAGTAGTTCTTTACAACAAAATATATGAAAACAAAACAAACAACACTGGACGGGCGTTTCGCCGTCATCCTCGGCAGCGAATATGAGAAACTTCTTCGTGCAATGCCGCATTATCCTCAATTGCAAGATGCGATTGCGCGGCACGCAGTAGAAGCACTTCCCTCGCCTGTTGGCACGGGGAAGCTTCGGATGATTCTCGACCTCGGATGCGGAACTGGTCTGACGACGCTCGCATTAGCCGCACACGCAAATTATGGTGTGATCATCGGAGTCGACAAGGAGATGACAATGCTCAAACAATACATGAACAATGTCATTGAAGGACGTAAGTCTGCTCTCGAGAACGGTGTGGCCATCAAAGCATATCAAAGTGATATTCTTGCCTTCCTCAAGAGGTGGAAGAATCATAGCTTTGATGCAGTCGTGTCCGGCTTCGTTCTGCATAATTTGCCAAAGGTGATGCGTGCAGAAATCCTCAAGGAAGTCGGTCGCGTCCTTACGCCCAAAGGAGTGTTCGTGAATGGCGACAAGATTGCTCCAGACGAAATCAACCTGCACAACAAGTATATGATGCAGCAGCTCACCAAGTTCACGCAGACCTACACTGCTCCCGAAGATGCCGCCTATTGCATCGGTTGGATCGAACACTACGCAGTCGATAATCAGCCTGAGCTTCGTTACACCGAAGCCGAAGTCCACAGTTCACTCAAAGCTGCCGGATTCAGGAACGTAAAGATTGTCGAAAGACATTGTATGGATGCTGTGGTTGTTGCAACCAAAAAGTGAGTTGCTTTCATATATTTAATCGAGGATGCTCAACACATCCTCGACTTTACTGGATCTACGACGAAAGTCGCGGATCCACAGAGTTCAGTTCATTTAAAACTACATATAACTGGTTGGCTTTTTGAAAGGAAGCCTTGGTGTCCAGTAACAATACACCTAAACGTAAGTTCGAATATGAAATCCATCATCACCCTGGTCACCTTTGCTGCTGCCATCCTGTTCTCGAGCTTTACGGTTCAAGCACAAGATAGTCAGTGGCCGAGTGTCACCGTCAGTTCACTTGTTGCAGATAAATACATCGCTTTTGGCACGGGTTCTCTGCTCAGCAAAGACCCCGCAGTCCAATCCGATGTAAATATCTCCTTCAAGAACGGTCTGTATATCGACTTATGGAATTCTCGGAGTCTCAAAGGCTCCTGGAATGATGGTAGCTTCGGAAACGAAGTTGACTATCAGGTCGGTTGGAGAGGCGCTGTCGCCACTAACTTGAGTCTCGATATCGGAGTGACCTACTTCGACGAGCCCAAGGCGTTCACATTCGGCGCTGGTGACATTCTCTATACTCACGCATTCTTGACCAAAGATTTCAAACATCTTTCGGCCACGATGGGTTACGAGAATTACACAGCAATGCCTAATAGTGGTTTCCAGGGCGGTAATCTCTTGAGTCTTGGAGTGAGTAAACATGAATCTTTCTGCAAAGATAAGATTGGTTTACGCGCTTCAGTCACTGGGGTTTACGACACTGGCACTATCGGGACACGCGCAGGTTTCATCCTCCGGGGTGGCGCTGGTGCAGACTGGAACATTTCAAAACGTCTAACGTTCAATGTTCTCGCGGTTAACTGGTATGCGCCAGTGACCCCACACGACAGACGGGTTGTAGAAGTTGTGTGGAGTAGTGGTTTCACGCTTCGCTTGTAGGAAGCGGTTCGAGTTAGATCACGCCGGTAATCAGAAATGGTTACCGGTTTTTTATTTTACAAACAAAAAACTGCCATCTGGCAGTTTTTCAATTCCCTATTGATTTCCCCTTCTGTTATTTCCTCCTGCCCTGAGCAAATATTTTGCTGCATTCTCATCGAGGTCAGTGAAATGATCAGCGACTTCGATAAGTTTTCCCGAGGTAGATTTGCCGAATGAAACGACTTCAACTTGGCAACCCTGACTCATTTGGAGATATTGGACGAGTGGAATAAAGTCACCGTCACCGGCAACTATGATAACTACGTCGAGCTTTGGGGCCATAACGACAGCGTCGATAGCGAGACCGACGTCCCAGTCAGCTTTCTTGGCACCAGAACTGAAAATCTGGAGGTCTTTGACCTTTGTTTCGATACCAACCTTGGTGAGTGCATCGAAAAAGCCTGATTCCTCACCTGATTCGGTAGAGATAACGTAGGCAACTGCGCGGATAAGTTTGCGGCCGTCGAGGACATCTTTGACGATGGCTCCGAAATTGACCTTTGAATGATAGAGATTTTTGGCACTATGATAGAGATTTTGTGCATCGATATAGATACCGACGCGTTGTTCTTTGTGTTTGATTATTGACATAAAAAATGTGAGTTACTAATTTGTATAAAAATGATATGCGATTGTTAATGACCTACTATGTAAGTATAAACGAAAATTGGCTTGTCGCCAATTTGTCAGACTGCTATTTCTTGAGATCGAGTTTCTTCAGGATTGCTGCGTAACGCTTTGGGTTACTCTTCTTCAAATAGACGAGATGAGATTGGCGATCAGCAACCATACCGAGGAGGCCACGGCGTGAGTGATTATCTTTCTTGTGTTTACGGAGGTGTGAAGTGAGTTCATCGATACGCTTACTCAAAATTGCAACCTGAACCTCTGGAGAACCAGTGTCCTTGTCGTGAATAGCGATTTCCTTGATGATTTTGGTCTTTTGACGTGTACTTAACATAGTTGAAACATCATAGCATGAACGGTGGAGAGGCGCAAGTTTGATGTAAAGTTTAAAGGACCGGCCAAGCTTTTGCTTGAACCGGTCCCGCAGATATTGTGACGCCATCCCTGACGACCTACCATGCGCGTTGTGGGTAGGATTTACTTTAATGTTCGCTAGCCTCTGCTATTATTGGCCCATGATTCCTCGTAAGTATTAGTCAAGCAGCACTCGCTATGAGTACCACCATTTTCCGTATACACACGATTCACCAGTGCTTCTTTTGATCGGATTTCTCCAATACTAGCCAATACATAGGGGTGTAAGACAACTTCTCCTTTCTTGGTTGGTGCCATGTGCTTTGGCCGGCGGTCGCGCGCTATTTGTTGGCGCCGACTGCCGAGCCGACGGCGGCGCGGATGGTGAGATTTTGGTGAATCAATTGGCCGATGCCGGAATTCAGGGTCGTGGTGTTATTAAAGGACGGATCTTTCATTAGAGGCCTTTCGTTTGTGTTGACTGAATGACCAACAATTTCACCACTCCTAAGGAGTGCGCAAAATAGTTCAAAGATCATTCGACAAGTATTATAGCACCCCACCCAATATTTGTCAAGTACTCTGAAATATGTCGTTATAATTGGCTATGTTACAATTAAAACATGTCGCACAATATTTCGAATAACCTCCATGAATGGAAACAGCAATTTCTCGAATATATTGAGATAGAACGTGGTCGTTCAGTCAAAACCGTTGAGAACTATGATCGTTATCTCACTCGTTTCCTCAATTATTCAAAGGCAAAATCTCCTGCCGACATCACCGAAAACACTATTCGTGAGTTTCGTCTGTGGCTTAACCGCCAGTTAGCGAGTGAAAATGGTAAATCAAAGGAAACGTTGAAGAAAAAGACACAGAACTATTACCTCATTTCCCTACGTGCATTCCTCAAGTACCTCGCAAAGCGTGGCGTCAAAGCGGTTTCACCAGAATACATTGAATTGGCAAAAGTTGGAGATAGACATTTAGATTTGATTACTAAGGAAGAGCTCTCTCGCCTCCTCAAAGCAACTGATGGTGCTGATCTCAAGTCGATGCGTGACAAAGCAATCCTCGAAACCCTCTTCTCAACAGGTCTACGTGTCTCTGAACTCTGTTCCCTCACCCGCGAGATCGATCTTACAAGTGATGAACTCTCTGTTCGTGGTAAAGGTGAAAAGATTCGTGTTGTATTTATTTCTGATGAAGCTAGAAAAGCAATTAAAAAATATCTCGACAAACGTCCCGACATGGACGGCGCCCTCTTCGTCAAAATCTCTGGCGAAGAACGCAAAATGAAAGATGATGAGATTGGTCTATCTACTCGTCAAATAGAGCGAATCATCAAGTTGTACGCCATTAAAGCGGGCATCTCAAAGAAAGTCACTCCTCACGTTATCCGCCATATGTTTGCCACTGATCTTCTCGGTAACGGTGCTGATCTTCGTTCAGTTCAGATGCTGTTGGGCCACTCAAATATAAGTACCACGCAGATTTATACTCACGTCACTGACAGTGAGCTTAAGAGAGTGCATAAACAGTTTCATAATAGGAACAAGTAGTATCCTAATAAATATGGAAGAAACTGGTTACGATATCTAGAATTATAATTAGTAAGGCTAAAGATGGAAGTATTATTTGAATATATTTTCTAGGCATCCCATCGATTTTTTCATTTACATAACTAACTACGAATAGAATACAAGCAAGGAGAGAAGCGATTGGAAGTATTGGATAGGTAAATCCTTTAAGTGAGCTTGCTACAGAGAATCCGTTTAAGGCTGAACCCGTTGTTATTCCTGAGACTATTCCAACAATAAGGAATATTACCCCAAGACAGGCGCTAATGGATACAATCGTTGCGGCCGTGTCTGTTAATCGATTTATTTTTGCTTTACCGCGCAGGACCAAAAGAGGAATGAAAGCGATAATGCCATAGTAAATAGGATCTTTTAGTAGATTAGAAAACCAAAGGAGGTCAGATGTTATTGAATTTGTCGAAAGTACTTTTGAAAGCTCAATTCCTTGGGCTGGGTACAATACTTTAAAAACTACAACAATCGAAATTGCAGAAAATATGAGGCAAAATATTCCATACCAAAACGAAATTTTGTATAAGAGTTTTGTTTTATTGATATAAACAAGAAACGCGTTTGCGGCACCATTTGGATTATTCATATATTTGATATTAACAGTTCCGGATTTAAATTACTATTTCCCTAATTCCCCACTTCCCTTTATACTTACCCCATGCGCATCATCTCATGGAACGTCAACGGCATCCGTGCCAATGTTAAGAAAGGTGGTTTTGATCAGATGATCAACGAATCCCCTGATATTTTCTGTTTTCAGGAGACAAAGGCTCATCCGGAGCAATTGGAAGAAGGAATTCGCAATCCAGCGGGCTATTTTTCTTATTTTGATCATTCAAAGGGCCGTAAAGGCTACAGTGGCGTGGCTGTGTATACAAAAGTGAAGCCAGAAAACGTGGAATATGGCTTGGGCGTATCAGAACTTGATCAAGAGGGCCGTTTTCTTGCCCTTTACTTCCCTCGCAATTCTTTCAAGGACATTTCGAGTAAATTCGTCTTCATAAACACCTACTTCCCTAACGGCGGAGGCGGTCCGGAGCGTCTAGACTACAAATTGCGCTTTTATGATGCTTTTCTCAAATACATTAATCAAGCCAAGAAACGCGGTTACGAAGTCATCTTCTGTGGTGACGTAAATACTGCTCATACCGAGATCGATTTGGCTCGTCCAAAAGAGAATGAAAAGAACACCGGCTTCCTCCCTGTCGAACGTGCCTGGATTGATCAAGTTATTGATGAAGGTTATATCGACGTGTTCCGATATTTGAACCCGAATGCGCATGAAAAGTACTCGTATTGGGACATGAAAACATTTGCCAGAGAGCGAAATGTGGGTTGGCGTATTGACTACTTTTTTACTACCCCCGGGATGACTAGACTAGTGACAAAGGCTAGAATTCTTGATCAAATAATGGGTTCTGACCATTGCCCTATTGATATCGTTGTTGGGTAATTCTGGCTTTATATACAAGCATATTTAATAAAAAATGTATGAAAATGCCCTCAAAATGAGGGTGTTTTAGTGTGTGGTGCCGTGAGGTCTGACCTCTCAGAGGTTGGACCTCTAGATATGACAAAGCGCACAGTGCGCCTCGAGAAAAGAGAGTGAAGCGATGTGCGCTTTTAAAATGAAGATTGCTTATTTTCGGGTCCACAGACCGGAATGTTTCAGGGTGTTCTAATAGATAGAATTCCTTTAAACTTTTTGCATTGTCAGGACTGTTCCTCGATACTTTTGTCTGCCGATGATGGCTTGAAAAGGATCGTATTAGGTGGCGGTGTGCACTGCCAATAAATGTTAGGTGCTTTCCACGGAGGGAAGCTAAATTGTTTTTTAAGACAAGATGCACCACCATTTTTCCTAAGCAACAGAACGATATGCCTATTTTTGCATTCCTCAAAGATTTTGTAGCCTACCCAGACTACTATGATTTGAAAGAGCGGATCTTGTCCTTGTTGAATTCGCAGTACAATTTGCAATCATTTTATAATCTGTTTTGATTACAATCTGTATTGCGAATTCAATTCCTCGGATGACAAAATTTAATCTGGGATAATTATATTCTCGTAAAGGACAAGTGTAAAGGACACACTGGGGATAACTATGATACACGATGTTTCTTTTTGATTTCTTCAATTAATTCCGCGTCCTTTTCTTCTTTCTTTTCTTTGCCGGCCTCACCGAGCTTTTTCAGCTCCGATTCCGTTTCACGTGAAAGCTCGAGAGCCTTATTTTCCAAATATTCCGGAGTATTAAGCTTTGGATCATCTAGGACTTCATTAAATAGGGCATGCAGAATAAAACCAATCTTTGCGCTTGGTGGAATGTTACACACTTCCATAACTCTTTTGCCATCGATTTTGAGCATCGCTAGGGAAATAGGGTCTCTGAGAGCCTCCTCAATCATGGCGTGATATTTGCGTAGGCGATAAGGGTCTTCTTTGGGTCTACCGGTTCCTATACGGTCGCAGATACGTAGATTCATCAACTCCCATATGTTTTCACGCCCAACATTAACAATCATGCGCCTGACGGCTGATAGAGTGATTTGCTCCGTATCTGAGAAGAACATGTGCCAACGTATTAGTTTTGTTACTTTTTCGATTGTTTTCACGGGAAACTTCATTCTGGTGAGGATTTTGCGTGTTTCACGTGAACCAATTACTTCATGGCCGTAAAACGTTATTATACCTGTTTCACGTGAAAGGCCTTTGGTTTTAGGCTTAGAAATGTCGTGGAATAGGGCAGAAAGACGTATATCCAGGTCCCAGCCTTTGTCTGCAGCATGTTGCAGGCTACGCAAAAGGTGCTCCCAAACATCGAAAGCGTGAGCTTGGTTCTGTCCAACACCTATGGCAATTTGAAGTTCAGGTACGATGTATGTTAGAAGCCCTGTTTCATTAAGGATCTCAATGCCGAGTTTTGGGTTAGGAGACATAAGTATCTTGGAGAATTCGTCACGAACGCGCTCTGCCGAGATATTCTTGATATTGGTGTGAAGGCTTTGTATGGCCTTGCGGGTATCTTTTTCTATTGTGAAACCAAGTTCTACTGACAAACGGACAGCACGCATCATGCGTAGGGCGTCTTCGTTGAAACGATCCTCAGGTTTACCAACTGTCCTTATAGTTTTGTCCTTTATGTCAGCAAAGCCGGCAAACATATCAACTATGTCTTTTATGGCTCCATTGGACAGAGACAGGGCTATGGCATTGACTGTAAAGTCACGTCTCTGTAGATCGTCCTCGAGTTTGTCGCTGAACTTCACACTATCTGGGTGGCGACGGTCAGTATAGTCAGATTCTAGGCGGTAAGGGGTAACTTCTACATTGCGGAGCATAGGATCTTCCGTGGTTTCGTTTATGACAGCTACTGTGCCATATATATTCTCATAGACTGTTTTGGGGAAAAGGGACTGGATCTGGTCCGGCTTGGCATTTGTCGTTATATCCCAGTCTTTTGGGCTCCTGCCGAGGAAAATGTCACGTGCACAACCACCGACTAGGTATGCTTGAAAGCCTCCTTTTTCGAGGGCTTCAATGATTTGTATTATTTCCTGGGGGATTGCGTGTCCTTTTGTCATTTTTTTATACTACAACAATATCATATTTAAATAAATAGAACTATGTAGTATAGTTATGTAATATGAAAGCCAGGTTAGAAGATAAGAAACTTGCCATTCAACTGCGGAAAAGTGGCTTAAGTTATAAAGAAATTCAACAAAAAGTTCACGTTTCAAAGAGCTTGCTTTCTGGCTGGTTTAAATATCTTGAATTAACAGAGAATGAGGAGGAAATTTTGAAGTCAAGAATTAAAGGTAGGGTTGATAAAGGGCGAATTAGTTCAACATTATCAAATAGGGCTAGAAGGATCGGTAGGGAGACAGTAGCTTTTGATGATGCGAAGAAACTGTTTGATGCGCATAAAGCCCAATCTGAATTTCTAGCTGGTGTCGCGTTATATTGGGCAGAAGGTTCAAAAAGGACGTGTGAGTTTCAGTTTATTAATTCAGATGCAGATATGATTGTGTTTATGTGTAGATGGGTTACAAAATATATGAATATAAGTAAAGATAAAATGAAATTTCGTTTATTTATACATAAGATTGAAGGGTATGAGCAGTCTCACCAGTTTTGGGCAAAAAAGCTAGGAATAGAGCCGTTAAAATTTGAAAAGACTATCTATAAACCTACACAGCATGCAATAAAGAAAAACCCGAATTATAATGGTTGTTTGCGTATTTCTATAGGAGGAATCTATCATTTGAGGATCGTAAAAGCTTGGCAAAAGCTTTTAATCCAGTATTATGGTATCGTTTAACGTGTTAGTAATTGCACCCGTGGTGAAATGGATATCATTATTGACTTCGGATCAATCGTTGGGGGTTCGAGTCCCTCCGGGTGCACAAGGTTTTGAGTTTATTTATCAGATAAGGTATACTCATTTCCGTAGTAAATTTTAGAAAAATGCGGGTATAGTTTAATGGTAGGACGCGTCCTTGCCAAGGACGAGTTGGGAGTTCGATTCTCCCTACCCGCACTGGAAGTTTCGAGTATCATCCAGAAGTATCGGTGTAAATAGTCTGATTAAGGGCAAAATAGTAAAAGGAAGTTATCCTCTGTCCGTTTCCTTTTGATTAAATAGAAAATGGCTCAAAACCTAGGGTTTTACGTGAAAACTGTGGATAACTATGGGGAAGGTGTACATAAAAGACAAGAAAGACGGCTCTAAATCGTTAATTTGGCAAAGTTATCCACGTCTTTGACCAGATATGCCTGTATAGAGCCATATCAAATGCTCATTCATTTAAAAGTCAGCTAAAATGTGCCATAAAATATTATTCTGACGTTAGTTAATAGATTATAAGATCCATGACAGACACTAGAGAAAAAGGAAATGCTGGCGAAGAGATTGCCTGTAAATTTTTGATTAAAAATGGCTTCAAAATTGAGGATAGAAATTATTACAAGAAATGGGGTGAGCTGGACATCATTGCCACAAAAGAAAATCAGTTGGGGAATAAGTTAAAGAAAGAGTTGCACTTTTTTGAGGTGAAGAGTGTTGTCAGGAATTTCACGGAAAAGTCCTTTAAAAATCGATCCGGTTTTCATGATCCAGAAGAAAATGTTCATGACTTCAAAGTGAAGCAATTACGTAAAATTATTCAAACTTATCTGGTTGATAAAGGTTATGGATTGAATCATATATTTAATTTCCATATTTTGTGCGTATATATGAATGAAAAAACGCGCAAAGCACGAGTAAAATGGGTAAATAATGTTATTTTGTAAAGAATATGCTAGGATATTCTCACGCAAAGCAAGTGTCGTGCGTATATATTTGATAAGTTGCTGATAACGGAGCGTGGTGTAACGGCTAACATGCCTCTTTTGGGAAGAGGTGACTCCGGGTTCGAATCCCGGCGCTCCGACCATGAATCAAGATCATCCAGGTTTGATAAAAAAGGTAATAGTATTCTTTGATAAGCTCGAAGATAATGTTCGTGGCCATTTGAGTCACTATCCTGTGGTCTATACTATCATCGGTGGTACAGCGATCGTGCTTTTTTGGAGAGGTGTTTGGCATACTGCTGACATCCTACAAGGACAGGGAGGTGTGATCGGTTTCATATTCTCTCCGGTGGTTAACATGATTATCGTTGCTGTTGTGTTGCTCATGACTGGACTGTTCGTCTCATATTTCATCGGTGATACTATACTCATGAGTGGTATAAAAGGTGAAAAGAAAGTTGCTGACAGAACCCAAAAAGATGTCAAAGAGGAAGAGACAAGGATCGGTGAGCTCCGCACAACTATAAAGGAGATGAAGAAAGAGGTTGATGAGATAAGGGATAATCTGGTAGGATAGCAGAGCACTGTAAATGCTTCGCAATTACATGCGGGACTAGTTAATCGGTATAACAACAGTTTTCCAAACTGTGGTGGGGAGTTCGATTCTCCCGTCCCGCACCGAATTAGTATAGATTAATTTATACATATTATGAGCAAAAGACTTTTTGTAGTTCATGGTTGGGAGGGAAGTTCAAGTGAGCCGATGATCGCTTGGTTCGGTAAGGTTGGTTCTGAATTTGGTTTTGAAACAGTTGTCTTGGATATGCCAAATCCTAGTGTGCCTACTATAGATGCTTGGACAAAGCATTTAGAAGACAACGTTTATTACGTTGATCAGGAAACTTATTTTGTAGGTCACAGTCTCGGTTGCCAGGCTATCTTACGCTACCTAGAAATGAATAAAGGTTCACAGCTTGGTGGAGTAATACTTGTTGCACCAGCTTTACGTATTTCTGGACTTGAAAATCAAGTTGAAGAGGACATAGCTCGACCATGGGTCGATAGACCGATAGATTTTGCTGGGATTCGAAGTATGAATGGAAAGTTCGCTACATTTTTTTCAGATAATGACAAATTTGTGCACGTAGATGAGAATAAGGAAATAATTGAAAAGAGCTTAGGTGGACAAATTATTATTGAACATGCAAAAGGTCATTTCACGAGAGATGATGGTGTGACAGATTTGCCAGTTGCAAAGGAGATTTTGGAAGGGTGGAAGTAGGAATAATTGTTATTACCGATTACTTATATGCCTTACTACGTCAAAAGTTTTGATAGTGATTACACGACCAAGACTCTAGTTGGTGAGGAGAAAGTTGTGTGCCAGACACTCGATGAGGTTTTGAAAGAAAAAGTGTTGAAGCCAAACACTTGCAGTTTCAAACAAGAGAAACGTTTGAGTACAACAATCCTCCATCAACAGTATACAAAGACGTATCGTCCTCAAGGAATCATTTTTACTACTGACGAGATTCCAGAATATGTATTGCCTTTTGATCTAATCCTGGTTACTCAGAGTGAAAAGATCTTGGTTCACTATTATCGTATGCGTGATAATCTGCACGAGTTCTATAATCATTCACTCATTCCAGGGTACGAACAGTTCATCTTCAAAGATTTGGATAGTTTGATTAAAAAATTTAATTCACCTGAAGAAGCGTGGAAAGCTGTAAATAACTTTCGTGTTGCCAATGGTCAAAAGAAATTACCTCGTACCAAGTCCCGCTTGTGTTCATATAACGAAGCCGTTTTCCTGAAAGAAATAAAAATACAACCAGTTGCTGTCTTTGGTTATACTAAACCCGCTAAAACTATTGCTGATAAGTTCGGTCTACCTCATTTCAAGTCAGCGGGGGATTTTTGGAGTAAGACGGCTATATAGGGACGTTTTGGTCTAATTGACAATGTGGCGTATTATATGCTATAATTGTACTCAGCAGTTAAACAATAACCTTTAACAATACGGAGGTACAAAGTGAATACAATCCTGAATCTACTCGGGAGCGCTTCACTATGTGTCGCTCCCGTTCTTTTCATCATTGGCTCGCTCAAAAAAGAGGGCGACC
>CAIUUK010000039.1 GCA_903902315.1 uncultured bacterium
TATATACTTCTCTTCGTTATATGTTGGGATGATGATGGAAATCATAAAAGTCGCATCGATTAATTAAAGGTTAACAGCTTTATTTTTTAGATACTTATAATATCTATACCCCAGAAAGATTACTACAACAATAACCGCTGTGATCGATATTTTTCCGAGAACATTGTCGACGGTAATATACAAACTACTGAAAAAGAATCCTGTGCCAATAAGGAATCCTGTCCAAATAAGCTGACCGACGGCATTGACGAGGATGTAGCGACCAAATGGAATGCGAACCATACCAGCGGTCATGAGAGTAACTAGAGCAAACCCCATACCATTTGAAATCTTAGAAAGAAATAGAACGATGTGCTTATGCTTATGGAAAAGTCGAGTGAGACGTTCGACACTGGCTTCAGTAATATTGAAGCGGTGTCCATGTTTGCCGATAAAGGAATGGCCGTACCTACGACCAATGTAATACCAGATTACATCGCCGACAAGATCGCCAACCATGAGAGCGGTATAGATTGGCCAGAAGTAAAGAAAACCAAGACGAAGCACTACACCCAGGATAAGAGAGATCCAAGGACCTTCGGCGCAAGCAATAATCGCGATGACAATATAGACGAGGTAATCGTGCATCGTTCCAAAAGTAACTATCCAATCAGCAATGTGGGGGAGTTGATCCATAATGTGATATATTATACACGCTTATGCTATATAAACGCATCCTCAAGCCTATATTGTTCCGTTTTGACCCTGAGGTTATCCATGATTTTTTTACTTCAATTGGAGAATGTTTGGGTAGGTTCGCTTTGACACGATTGGTCGTGCGATGTGTATATGGTCGCTATTCGTCTTTAGAAGCATCTTCAAAGATCTATCTTTCAGCAGGTTTCGACTACAATGGTCGTCTGACGCAGATTTTGTCTTGCATAGGATTTGGTGGTGAGGAAGTCGGTTCGGTCACTGCTCGTCCATGTGAGGGAAATCCAAAGCCACGCCTCACGAGGTTGCCAAAGTCAAAAAGTATTATTGTGAATAAGGGATTAAGGAACGAAGGAGTTGATGCAATAATTAGAAGGTTAAATGCTAAAGGTCAAAAGTTAAATTCTGGCAAAAAATCTAGTTTCGTGATTGGTATTTCGATTGCGCGCACCAACGATGAAATTTCAGCTAAATCAATCCAAGCCGGTATAAATGATTATGTTTATTCATTTAAAAGACTCAATGAGGAAGGTGTTGGTGATTATTATACTATCAATATTTCATGTCCAAACGCTTTTGGAGGTGAGACTTTTGCAAAGCCTGAGCTGCTTGCGCAACTTTTACCAGCCATCATGACAATTCAGAATAATGTGGTAGTTGATCGCAGAAAACCAGTTTATGTAAAAATGCCAATTAACATTCCATGGGAGCATTTTGCACAATTACTCAAGATAATCGATCAGAATAGTCTGGATGGTGTTGTTATAGGTAATTTAAATAAGGATTATAGCTGGCTCGATGTTCGTGAAGAAGCTCCAAAAGAATATGTCGGCGGACTTTCTGGTAAGCCTTGCACGCATCCATCGACTGATCTTATTCGCAAAACTCGTGAGGTTTATGGCAATCGATTTACTATTTTTGGCGTTGGTGGCATCATGTCACCCGCAACCGCTCGTGAAAAGTTTGAAGCCGGTGCAGATAAGATTCAGTTAATTACAGGAATGATTTATGAAGGGCCAGGGTTGGTTGGTAGGATTGCTAGGAGTATTGTTGTCCAGGTTAAAAATTGATTTTGCTTCACTTTAGTCATCTAAAGTGTGCAGTCGACGCCTAAATGACATTGCGTCGACATTATTTCACTAAATAAAAAGACCGACTCCGAGGAGAAGGTCGTTGTGAGAATTGAAATAATTAATGGTGGCCGCACTGGTGAGCTTCAGCTCGGCGGTAAGGTTCACGACCTGATTCGGTCCGGACAAAGGCACTCTTTACTTGCACACCACTGTTGCGAGCAATTTTCTGAATCCTGCTTACGAAACGACGAAGAGAAATTTTTAAACAATTTGCAACTTTTCGCAGGACATCAGCAACTGTGCGACAGTATTTCGTGTCAATAGGATGAATAAACTTCCTCTTCCACGAAATTAGATCCTCCTTTTTACAGTGCAATGTGCGAATGATTTTAGCGTTTTCCACACGAAGCGGAACAAGTTCTTCTTGACCACCTTTTTCAAGAGTGACAACAAAGGTAACTCCGCGCCGCTGAAGACCTCCAGTAGCAGTGACAAATTCCTTGAAAAAGGGAATACCGAGTTTGTCTTTTTTTTCGGCAATCAATTTCAAGACATTTTCTACAACCACAATTGGGTCCAAGCGCCAGTCAATTTCTTCAGATAGGGCAATTAACATGCTAATTCCTTTCGTTTATGGCACTGTCTGCCATGTTTGTTAAGTTGATTCTATTTACCAAAACCGTCCAAATCTGATTATTCTCCTATATTGGTCAAAAGTAAAGGGTGGTTGTGCATATCCTTCATGTTATACTTATTGCATACTCATTATTCACCAGTGCCCATCTAATTGTTTAATCACTTTCCATGAAAAAAATCCGTGTCGCTATCAATGGTTTCGGTCGTATCGGTCGCGCTTTTGCAAAAATTGCCAAGGACCGCAATGAATTACAACTTGTAGCCGTCAACGACCTTGGCAATATCAACAATTTTGCATACCTTCTCAAATACGACACAGCTTATGGTGTTAGCCAGTTTGATATTTCAGTTAATGAAAAGAACAATTCTCTCATCATTGATGGTCAGGAAGTCCTTTTCATCTCTGAAAAAGATCCAGCAAATCTTCCATGGAAGAAACTCGACATCGATGTCGTTGTTGAATCAACCGGCCTTTTCACTTCATCCGACAAAGCTCAAGCCCATATAACCGCTGGTGCAAAAAGGGTAGTCGTCTCAGCTCCAATCAAGGATGCTCCAGACTCAGTCATTAAAGGTGCGACCGTCCTCATGTCTATGAATGAAAATCTCCTCGAGACATGCCAGATTTCATCGAACGCTTCATGTACGACCAATGCTGGTTCACCACTCATAGCTATTCTCGATGAAGCTCTAGGTATTGAGAAGGCTCTTCTCAATACAGTTCACGCCTACACAGCTTCACAGTCGCTCGTCGATGGTCCTGCCAAGAAGGATCTTCGCGAAGGTCGCGCAGCCGCACAGAACATCGTTCCATCATCGACTGGTGCCGCAATCGCCGTCACTCAAGTCGCTCCACAGTTGAAAGGCCTTTTCGACGGTATATCTATCCGTGTTCCAGTAGTCACGGGTTCTATTGTAGATATTACTTTTATTTCAAAGAAAGATACGACTGCAGAAGAAGTGAACTCCATCCTCAAAAAGGCCGCGACTCTCCCTCGTTGGAATGGCATTTTCACAGTTACAGAAGAACAACTCGTCTCTCATGACATCATCGGTAACCGCCACGCTTCTATTGCCGATCTTGCTTTTACTCGCGTCGTAGGTGGCAATCTTGTAAAAGTTTTGGCTTGGTATGATAATGAGACAGGGTATACTTATACGTTGGTGGAGCATGTGATAAAAGCTGGAAGATTAATCTAATTATCATGAAAAATCATCCTATCATCCTGGCTTCTGACCATGCTGGCTATAAGCTAAAAGAAGAGATAAAGGCATTTCTCGCTACAAAAGGCTATAAAACTGACGATATGGGTGCTCATGCTTTCGTTGAAGATGACGATTATCCTTATTTCATGACTCAAGCTGCGCTTCGCATAGCACAGGACTCAAGTGGTTTTGCTAAAGCGATCATCTTTGGCAAATCTGGCCAGGGTGAAGCTATGGTTGCCAACCGTTTTCCTGGAGTTCGTGCAGCTGTTTATTATGGAGGTTCGCACGATATTCTCAAACTCTCTCGCGAGCACAACAATGCCAACATTCTTTCAATTGGTGCAGGTTTTGTTACAGAGGAAGAAGCGAAGGTCGCAATAGTTCAATGGTTGGACACACCATTTTCACATGAAGAGAAGCATCAGAGACGTATCGAGGAGATGGATTCGATAGAGTAAATAGTAATCAGTAAACAGAAAATAGAAATGAATAAAATTGAGATAATTCCAGCAATACTTGTAGATGATTTTGAGACACTTCAGGATCAAATTGAGTTAATTAAATTAAATACGAAACGTATTCAGATAGATATTTGTGATGGTCAATTTGTGCCAAATGCATCGTGGCCATACCGAAAGCCTGATAATAACTTCGAGATGCTCATTCGTGAGGACGCATCTCTGCCTGGTTGGGAGAAAATTGATTATGAATTTGATTTGATGGTTAACAAACCCGAGGATGTTGTTGATGATTGGGTTTCAGTTGGTGCTACACGCATTGTTTTGCATATAGAATCAAAAGGGAATATTAAATCAGCCGTTGAGAAATTATTAGGTAGAGTGGAGATAGGGATTGCATTAAATATTGATACGCCAGTACAAATGATCAATGATGCAATGATCAATGATCAAATCCAGTTCATACAGCTCATGGGTATAGATCATATCGGCTTCCAAGGCCAAAGTTTTGATGCAAAGGTAATTGAAAAAATCGCTGAAGTTAAGAGAGCTTTTCCAGATCTTCCAATTTCAATAGATGGGGGAGTGTCACTCGAGAATGCCCAGGATCTCATAGACGCTGGGGCAAATAGACTGATCATCGGTTCTGCTATTTTTGAAGCTGAGAGTCCACTGAATGCGTTGGAGGAATTTCAGGCACTTTAGTCAACTAAAGTGAGCTAATTTAAATAAATACCCACAGCTTAAGCATTTTTTGCACGGCTTCTCATGCTATAATTTACCTATGTCTTTGACCCCTGAGAAAATCAAGTTCCTCGAAACCAAAGCTCTGGACATTCGTCGCTCTATCATCGAATCACTCATCGAAGCGAAGTCTGGCCACACTGCTGGTCCGCTAGATATGGCGGATATTTTTACATATTTATATTTTCATGCACTGAAACATGATCCAAAGAAACCTGCTTGGCCATATCGCGATCGACTCATCCTCTCAAACGGTCACATCTGTCCAGTTTTGTATGCCACGATGGCGCATGCAGGTTATTTTCCTATTAGCGAACTGGCAACACTTCGTAAACTGGGTTCTAGACTCCAAGGCCATCCTCATCGAGATTGGTTGCCAATGTTAGAAACCTCCTCTGGCCCACTCGGTGCTGGACTTTCACAGGCTGTGGGTATGACGCTCGCTGATAGGATAGACAATGGCAGAACCTCTGGAAAATATTTCTACTGCTTACTCGGAGACGGTGAACTCGATGAAGGTAATAACTGGGAGGCCATCATGTTTGCTGGTAAAGAGAAACTTCACAATCTCATAGCTATAGTTGATCGTAACAATATCCAGATAGACGGTTTTACCGAAGATATCATGCCACTCAATCCGCTTCCAGATAAGTGGCGAGCATTTAACTGGCATGTCACCGAAATTGATGGTCATAATTTCAACGACATAGATCGTGCAGTTGGCGAAGCTAAAGCCGTTTTCGACAAACCTTCTGTTATAATTGCAAACACCATTTCCTCAAAAGGAATTCCTGCTTTTGAACGAAAATATGAATGGCATGGCAAGCCACCGACGACATCTGAAGAGATTATGATTGCAAGAAAAGCTTTGGGAATTGTCGCTTAAATATTAAATAAATTAATCAACTATATGAGAATCCTCGAAATAATCCTCAAACTCGCATTTCTAGCCTTGTCAGTGTCATTGATCATTACTCAGAATATATTTTCACCGTATTTTGATTTGCTACTCGTCATTTGTATTACACTTGGTTTGATACTCATTCTCAACAGACATTCAAGTTATAAATTTAAACACACAAAAACCGATTTTACATTGAGACATATTGAAGGTGCGATTTTGGTTATATTTGCTGCAATAAGTAGCTCGATTGGGTTGTAAAACAATCTATTTAAATAAGTAAGTTATCATTAAACATAAATGCTAATTCCATCCCAAAAACTTAATCCAAATCTCTTTGATAAAGATGTCGAGCAAATTCCTATACGCAAGGGTTTTGGTGAAGGGTTGCTGAAGGCAGCTGAATTAGACAAACGCATAGTTGGATTATGTGCGGATTTGGTTGAATCAACGCACATGAACACTTTCAAGGCTAAATTTCCTGAGAGATTCATCGAGGTTGGGGTTGCAGAGCAAAATCTGGCTGGACTGGCTTCAGGCATGTCGGCTATGGGTAAAATTCCTTTCATAACTTCATATGCGATGTTCAGTCCAGGACGTAACTGGGAGCAGATCAGAACGACGATTGCTTATAATAACCGTCCTGTAAAAATCGCTGGATCACATGCTGGAGTTTCCGTTGGTCCAGATGGTGGCACGCATCAGGCCATCGAGGATATCGCCATCACTCGCGTCATACCGCGCATGGTTGTTATTTCACCTTGTGACGCTATCGAGGCTTTCAAGGCAACAATTGCTTGTTCGAGGATTGATTCACCAACATACATTCGTTTGGCTCGCGAAAAAACTCCAATCATAACGACTGATGAAACTCCTTTTGAGATCGGTAAGGCTGAAATTCTTTTTGATTCAAGAAAAGTTGCGTTTAATCCTGCTCACAAAGCCTCGGTTGCTGGAAAATTGGATATTGGAATTATTGCCACTGGCGCTCTACTTTATAAAGCTCTTAAAGTCGCAAGAAAATTAAATCAAGAAGGCAAGCGCGTAGCTGTTGTAAATCTTTCAACTATCAAACCTTTAGATGAAGATACTGTGGTCAGACTTGCTCGAGATGCTGGAGCTATAGTCACTGTTGAAGAGCATCAGGTTGCAGGAGGAATGGGTTCGGCTGTGGCAGAATGTTTGGCTAAAAATTATCCAGTTCCTATGGAATTTATAGGTGTTCGTGATCAATTTGGTCAGTCTGGTACACCAGATGAGCTTCTTGATTTGTATGGTATGGGTGAAAAAGATATTCACAGTGCCGTACTCAAGCTATTGCTGAGGAAGTAATTAGGTGATATAAAGTAATACCGAAGGCATCTCCCATGCACAAACAACTCCCGCAATCCCGCGTGAGTAAAAAATAAAGGAGCAGTATGACAACTAAACATGCTGTTGCTTTCATCGAACCAGAAATGTTGAAGTATAAGGAATTCGCTTTCAGACGCCTTGCTCGCATTGGAAGAATTGTTTTTAGAGGTGATGTAATTCTAAAGGTTGACATGCTTGAGTCACTTTTTCTAAACAATTTCCAGAGTGTGCCAGGAAATATCTGGAGGGCATTGGTAGAGCATTTAAGCGAAAGAAAGTCTCATGTCATCGTCATTCAAGGTGATCAGTCAATCGTGAACAGTGTTTTGCAGAAGATTGGCACTCACGACGACCCTGCTGAATGCGATGATTCCACATTAAGATACTATTTGGACATGAGGTTGAAAAATAAACCCACGTCAAAATTACTGGGTGATGGATCAATGTATCATCCTAGACGTATCCAGTGCGCAAAGACAGTTGAAGAAGCGCAAGTGTGGGGAAAGGCTCTATTGAATGGTTCATTTCATTTGATGAAAACAACATAAAAGCGCTCGAGGAAACTTTGGCGCTTTTTTTATTATGCACAGCTCCACATAATGACTACTTGCCAGCTAGCCAAAAAGTGCTACGATTATCTACATGAACATAAGTTATACAAAGCCGTTTGCCTTTACACTATCCCTCGTGATTTACGGGGGTGTTGTTGGAAGCCGGTTTTTGTAACAAATCTAGCATTGGTTACAGCAACGGACTCCCAACAAATGGAGTCCGTTTTGCTTATCATGTGTGCCTTGTGGTATATGTGAACGATTGCAAAAGTAGCACCTTCAACAAAACAACAACTAAATAACATTATGAGTGCCAAATTATTGCCACCTGAACTGCTTCCTGAAACAATGGAATTGTTTAAAAGCAAACGAGCTTCTCGTGCATTAGCACCGAAGCAAGCCAACAGGATTGCATGGCTGCGTCAACCGGGCCAGCCTGCGATTGCTTACTACTGGCCAGTCAATGGTAATTCCTGGTTGCTGGTCAAACCGAAACAACGGGATAATACGCACACCGAACGTCGTATTGAAATCACTCCAGCCTCGTCTTCATTTGGCTGGGAAGGTGGAATCAAATCACCGGTAATAATTCGTCAACTTGGCGAAGATGAAATTACTGGTAGTGACTAATTCATTTTCCGATTAATGCCGTTCCTGCGAGGACGCAATCGGACCCATTTCAAACACTAGCACACCTTAACCCGTGTGCTTTTTCTATTATCGCCCATGGTTGACAGGTAACCTTTTAGATTATACTGTTAATGTAAAAGAAAGGAGCTCCTATGAAAAATAAACAAACTACGACCGAGGAACAAACCCTCGTCTTATTCAAGCGATCAGACGCATTGAGACGCCTCGGCCCCAACAGGAGCCGACTTGCGAAATGTGGTCATATTGTGCACGCACGGATGGTTCACATGAATTCTGAAGTCATGGATGTGCTATGTTCACACCTAAATCCAGTGTTAAAGCAGGCCACGATCAAACATTATGGTGGTCAAATGATTCCGGTCTTCGTTATCCAAGGCGACAACATCATCGCCCGAGTCTCGAAGCTCGTCGGCACAGCTGTCAATCCAGAATTCTGCACCCAAGATTCTATCAGGTATCAAATGTGGGCTGAATTCGGATGCAGAGTTGAAGCACTGCTTGATGGCTCAATTTACTACGATAACTTTGTTCATTGCACGAGGACGGCGGTTGAAGCTCTGCAGCAGATCCCTGTTCTCATCAATCCAAATGTTATCTCGTTTCCGATTTAGTTTGTCAGTTCATTCAGTGCGAGCCGTTATTGGTCCGCGCTGTTTTTTATTGACTCAAACTATAAAAAATGCTATAGTATTATAGAAAAACTGCAATTTTACAAATCAATAACTATGAAAAAAATACTTAATGTGCTCATTTTGGGCATTTCTATTGTGGCTGGACAAAATTCAGTCACTGCAACCAACACCAACAAGCTTGATCTGGCGATTATATCCAAATCATTCATGGAACCGTTTCCGGCACCATTCGATGACATGCTGAAGACGAACTTGATTCAAGGTGTAATTCCGGCAGCAGTCTATGCAGTGAACCAGAAGGGTGTCATGTATGCTGGCGTAGGAACATGCTTTCCGTGTGACACAAATCATGGATTCGCGATTACATTGCCTGGACACCTGTTTCCAAAGGGAACGAGTAGACTATATCCGATTCGTATTGCGCGTCCAGGCAACACGAATGTAAACGGCTTTATCGAGGAAATCATTTCAAATAGTGGTGACCTAAACGGCTTGGATCTCGTTCAAGCAAAAATTGGTTTACAACCAAAGGTGATTAAGGGATTCTTTGACCGCTCGGAAGTTGTGAATGCGTCGTTTAGTCCATCGAATTCAGTAACTTTCGGTGGTAGGCAGGTTCACACTATATGTTCATACATCACCGGTAAAGAATGCCAAATCCTTGGGACAGGCAAGCTGAACGGTGACGCCAAAACAAATGTGTGCACAGTCATCAGATTTAATTGTGGCCCAGGGTATAGTGGCTCAGAATTCTATGATGAATATGGACGCATCTACTTCCTCGACGCAGGTGTTGATTCACTCGAAGTCCCGGGAGTTACTTACCTCATTGGTCCAATTGAGTTTGAACATGTGAAAATGTAATTTTGTTTCAACAATTCAGCGCGCGCCGTTAGTGGTGTGTGCTGATTTTTATTGAGTAAATTTTCCATAAACCCTCGCCAAGTGGTCATTTTTATTGTAATATAGCGCTACTAAATCACGCTGTACCCATATCATGCCCGCTAAACCCCTCTTCCAACTCGCCACACCTTATAAACCCGCCGGTGACCAACCAAAGGCCATTTCTGGCCTCGTAGATGGCCTCAAGAAGGGTTTTACCAAACAAACCCTCCTCGGAGTCACTGGTTCAGGTAAGACCTTTACGGCAGCCAATGTCATCACCCAGTTCAATAAGCCGACCCTCGTCATTGCCCATAACAAAACCCTTGCCGCACAGCTGGCACAGGAGTATCGCGAATTTTTCCCGCATAATGCCGTGCACTATTTCGTTTCGTACTATGACTACTATCAGCCAGAGGCATATATTCCTTCATCTGACACATATATCGAAAAGGAAGCGATGATCAATGAAGAGATCGAGCGTCTCCGTCACGCATCGACCCAAGCACTCCTCACGCGCAAAGATGTCATCATCGTGGCATCAGTTTCGTGTATCTACGGTTTGGGTAGCCCTGAAGAATATGAAAAGGTAAATCTCAAACTGAAAATCGGTATGGAACTGTCGCGCGCAGAGCTCATTCGCAAATTGATCGACATTCATTTTGAACGCACGACCGCTGACCTCAAGAGTGGTAATTTTCGCGCTATCGGCAATATGCTCGAGGTTATGCCGGTGAATGAAAAAACGATTTATCGCATTGAGTACGATACCAATGACAAAGGCGAGGCAATCATCTCACTCATCACCGAGCTTGATCCGGTCAGCCGTTCAGTTCGTGCATCTCATGAGGCCATCTTCATTTTCCCGGCTAAGCACTTCATCTCATCTGATGAACAGAGTGCCAAAGCCTACAAAACCATCCAAGCTGAGCTTGTTGATAGACTCAAAGTGCTCGAAAAGGGAGGTAAGATGCTCGAAGCAGAGCGTCTGAAGCGTCGCGTGAAGTATGACCTTTCTATGATCAAAGAGATCGGCTATACCAACGGCATCGAGAACTATTCACGTCACTTCAGTGGCAAGATGCCGGGGGAGGCGCCAGATAGTTTGCTGGCGTACTTTCCAAAACGTTCCGCAACTGCGGCCGAGAAAAAAGCTGGCGCTCCAGACATGGTTCCTGACTTCCTAACCATCATTGATGAGTCGCACGTCACTATTCCACAGCTCAATGGTATGTATGCCGGCGATGCCTCGCGCAAAGAGACCTTGATCGAACACGGTTTCCGTTTGCCGTCTGCCAAGGATAACCGTCCACTCAAATTCCCCGAATTCCTCGAGCGTGTGGGTCCCATGATTTACACGTCTGCTACGCCAGGAAAATATGAAGTAGCCGAGTCACAAAATGTCGTTGAGCAAGTCATCCGTCCGACTGGTCTCATCGATCCAGTGGTGGATATCAAACCGATCCGCGAAAATACCGAGAAGGGCTACAAGGGTCAGATTTTCGACTTCATCGAAGAAGCAGAAAAGACCATCAAGAGCGGTTTTCGTGTCATTGCCACCACTCTCACCAAGAAAATGGCTGAGGACCTGTCAGAATACCTCAAGGAGAAGAAGATAAAAGCGTCATACCTCCACAGTGATATCAAGACCATTGAGCGTATCAATATCCTGACTGATTTCCGCAGAGGGAAGTACGATATCATCGTGGGCGTCAACTTGCTCCGTGAAGGACTCGATCTGCCTGAAGTGTCACTCATCGGTATCCTCGATGCTGATAAAGAAGGCTTCCTCCGCAGTGAGACCTCTCTCATCCAGACTATCGGTCGTGCCGCACGTAACTCTGCGGGGCGTGTCATCCTCTATGCCGACAACATGACCGACTCCATGAAGAATGCCATCCGCGAAACCGATCGTCGTCGCGCCATCCAAGTCGCCTACAATACCAAGCATGGCATCACCCCAACCACCATCATCAAGGCTATCCATGACATCACCGATCAGTTGCGCACTGAGCATGACAAGGCCGTCAATGCCCTCGTCGCCATCGATGAAGAACTCGCCAAGACTGATCCCAAGAAGCTCTACCGCATGAAAGAGGAAGCCATGGCTGAAGCCGTCCAAGCACTCGACTTTGAGACCGCGGCACTGATACGTGATGAGTTGTTTAAGTTGGAGGAGAAGATGGGGGTGCCAGGGAGGAAGGTTAAGAGAGGAAAATAAATATTATGTCTTTTGCAAAAAAACTAAATGTATATCTAGGAGTTGAAGAGTCAGTTTTTGAAAAATACTCCGTTTTTAATCCATTTGTTGGTGTAGATACGCATTTATTTCTTGATCCAGCTTTATTGAAGGAAGTTAAAATTGAAGAATTTAGACTCTCATATGAACGTCTTGTAAAACATTTTTCTGAAGTTTTGAAACTCCTCTCAATCTCCAAAGAAAAAAATGATATTGCTTGGAGAACAGCTGTTCGTCGTTTAACTTTTAAGGAGATTAAGGGTATTTCAATTGGATATGGAGCAAATACAGGTGATGGCAATGCAGTTGGGCCGGAATTGGCAAGTAAAATTGCGACAACTGTAACTGAAATCATTAAATTAGGTGTTACTGATACGTCAATTTTTGAATTAGTTTGTGTTTTTGAGAATGGTTTAGGTGCAGATCGATTAAGTGACATGACAATTTCGATTATTTATGAAGATATATATGCATATACGGATAGAATCGTAAGAACACTTGAATTAAAAGATGATCAACTTCACAAAGTAAAAGTTGTGGCCACGGGAAAGGAATACAAACTTATAAAAAATCCTGAGGATCCTAAAAAGCCACTTTTACTACTACCGAAAGATTTATTAAAGGATTTGCCAATGGCTCTAACAAGGGATGACATTGGTTACATTATGTATTTCAACGAGCAACTGCGA
>CAIUUK010000040.1 GCA_903902315.1 uncultured bacterium
AAAGTGGTCACTTTCTTTCCATGAGGAATGTGCCGTTCCTCATGCCCTTAAAGGAAACCCCGTGGCGAAGCGGAGCGAGAGCCCGGGGAGGAGGTCATTATTTGTCAGAGCACTTATTATTTGTGTTTATTTTTATTACACTCTGCCAAAATACGCAAAGCCATCTCCTCGTAAAATTGAGGTAATTCCTCTAGAAACTTTGTAGATTTGAAAAATTTCATCCTACGAGCATAGCTCCTAGATAAACGGGAATGCCACAAAATCTCGTTTGCTACTTTTGGTGATACTGTCTTACAGAACGACATTATATATTCACGATATGATTTGTTTTTGCCAGCATTATCTATTAACCATTCTGTGACTAGGGTTTTGTGACCTTCTTTTATATCTTCATGCCAATCACAAGCATCATCAGAAAGCTGGCGTGATCCAATTAAATGATAGAAATATTTGTAACATAAATCCGTATCTTTTTTACTGGCTTTATTTTTCATTAAGAAAATAAGCATCGGTATTGCAACACCAATAGATTTGAGAATATACTGTTGTCTCAAATGTAGTTTACAGAACTTACTGTTGGCATATTCCATTGTGCCAACTATGTTGCGAATCTGATTAAATTTTAATTTTGTTAAATTTAGCTGATGTAGCAGGTCATCTATTATGGGCCGAAGTATAGAAAAGGTCACCAGATCTCTATCTAATTTATTTTGACTATAGTCTTGTTTATCACGAATACGGTCCATGGCAGTCCAAAGTGTCCAACCGATTATGCCAAGAGCTACACAGACAGTTTTATTTGCTAGATTAGTTTGTTCAGGCAATAAAATTATCTGTCTAATATTTTTATAATTGAGTGTGGCCCGAATATTTTGTTCTATCTGCTTTTTTGTTTCTTTTGATACTATGTATGAACTATTCTTTATTAATTGAATCGCTTTCTCCATGATTTATGAGTGGTAATGTAATTGTGAATTTTGTCCCAGAATTTTGTTTACTTTCGACATTTATCAATCCCCCAAGTTCTTTGGTGACTATGGAATTGGTCGTCATCAGGCCTATGCCAGTACCATGTGATTTTGTACTTTTCGGTTCAGTAAAGAGAGTGTTTAATTGTTGAGAAGACATACCGCAACCATCATCAGTAACTGTAATTTGAACACATAGATGGTCGTTATTTGAATGATGCTTATTTAAGCAGTCACTCATATCATTTGCATAACTTGCTGACAAAATAATATTTCTACTTCCAGCTTCAATGGCATTTGAGACTAGATTGATGAGTATTTGGTGTATGCGTAGTGGACAGCAATTAATGATAATTTCTTCACATGGACTAATTGATATTCGTGCATTATGCATGCGCGCTTTGTAAGCCAATATATCACGCACAATATCGAATTCTTTTTTAAGTTTCGTTTTTGCATCCTTATGAATATTTCTTGGATCGATATGGTGTCTGACACTGTCCATAAATTCATTCATTCTAGATGATGCTTGCATAGCTTTTTCAATTAGTATCTGTTTTGTTTCAGTATCACAGTTATCACTATTTAACTCATCTATATAAAGAGAAATGGCAGAAAGAGGACTCATCATGTCGTGCATGACACCACGAGCGAGTTCACCAACTTGAATAGAGTGTCCAACTTTCGCAAAGGCTTTTCTCTGAGTTTTAATGAGTTCTTTTGTTCGTTCTGAGACTTTCTGTTCTAATGTATCACGCTCTGTGCTTAGGAGTTTTTCTGATTGTCTAGCTCTGTTGAGTGATTTATCTATTTCTCTGTTTGCTAACCATGCAATGAAGCTAATGAACAAAAACATAATTGAATATGTTATGACATCAGTCACACTTATCTGATCATATCTCCAATCTGGAACATTTAAATAAACTGATTCGTGTATACCAAGTATTGTTAATGCAAGTATCATCACTCCAGCAGTAATAAGTCCAAAAGTTGAGCCAATGAGTATGCTCGCAATTTCAATTACGAGAACTGTCAATAATAATGTTTCAGGAAGACTGGCGCCCCATTTCCAACCAGTGTAGATGGTGCCAATTGCATTTAATGTGACCAGAAGGAAAGAGGCGCTGTAAATCCAGCTTTTCTTTGATAGATATAGAAGACCAGCATATGCAAGTATGATAATTGTAAATAATATAGGATTCATAC
The DNA here is from genome assembly GCA_903902315.1 of uncultured bacterium. Taxonomy (GTDB): domain Bacteria; phylum Patescibacteriota; class Minisyncoccia; order Phycocordibacterales; family PALSA-1337; genus C7867-002. The sequence continues at coordinate 2,175 of CAIUUK010000040.1, forward strand.
CGTTATAGTCTGAACCAAATTTTATGTTATTCCATATGATAGTTAGACCAAGTAAAACCAGAGCCGTTAGAGATATACTCAATATGACATTGAGTATATATTCACGACGGCGAATGTCTTCGTCAGTTGATAAACACACAATCGCACGATTCATCCAGGATCGTGCGATTGATCTTATTTTCTTTACTGCCCGTAAAAAATAATAAGTCATGTGTGTTTAGCTATTCCATGGAGCGTAAGAGTCTCCTGGTGGGACATCATTGCGTCGGGCGCTTTGATGTGAGGAAGTTTCGTGTGTCATCTGGGACATGTTCAACACTTATTTATAATGTGGTTACGTCGACATGTAACCATAAACAGAATATCAACTCGTAATCAAATTCCGATGAAATTTCGCTCAAGAAATGATAAAGATTTGATAAAGAAATGATAAAATTATTGAGACCTAGGGTTAGCCATATTATTTAAATTATCTACGATATTGCGCGAGACGACTAGGTTCGTCAATGATATATCCGTGTCCGGCTATGTTTGCTATCAGATCTGGTTTTCTAGAAATGTTTATTTTCTTTCGTAAATTTCGAATATGAGCTTCAACAGTATTTGAAAATGGATCACTGTCTACAGTCCAGACATGTTCCATAATCATTGTTCTAGAAAGTACTACGCTTTTGTTACGCATCATGTATTCGAGTAAAGAAAATTCTTTACCAGTAAGTGATACTCGTCTACCGTTACGGAATACTTGGTGAGTTTTTGGATCAAGAGTTAGATCGTGTACAACTAGTTCAGTGTGCATGACAGGTGAGTGTCTACGATTAATTGCTTTGATTCTTGAATAAAGTTCAGAAAGAGAAAATGGTTTAGTCATATAATCATCAGCTCCACTGTCTAAGGCTTGAACTTTTGTTTCAGAGTCTCCTGTTACTGATAGAAATAAAATAGGAGTATTTTTTCCACAACCTCGTACATCTTTACAAATAGTTATGCCGTTTTTTCCAGGTAGAGCATGATCAAGGACGATTGTGTCGTATTCATATGTTCGAGCCATGAATGAACCATCCGTACCATTGTCGACCGTATCAACCACATGCGACTCTGCTTGCAAACCTTTGCGTACGACTTCAGATATTGAGTGATCGTCTTCGACGACTAGAATTTTCATGGCGACATTATAACAGAAAAAAAGAAAATAGTACCCCCGGCAGGAATTGAACCTACATCCACTCCTTAGGACGGAGTTGTTCTATCCGTTGAACTACGGGGGCGATTCCTTGAATATAGCATAAATAATTGCTATAGTGCTTCCTATGACGCCTGAGGAAAAGTCATTACTTGAAAGGACATATAAGCTTGCTGAAGAAAACAACACTCTTCTGCACAGTATGCGTCGTTCTGCCCGTATAGCAAATGTAATGAGGGTTCTTTATTGGGTAGTCATTATTCTTTTGAGTTATGGTGCATATTTTGCAATTCAGCCCTACATGAGCTTTCTTGCCAGTTCATTACCATCTCTCCAAGAGATACTAAAAACCATTCCAACATCATTGCCAAGGTAGCTGTCTTGGTAGGTATACATAGACAAAGTTTGGTGAGTCATTTAAAATCAGATTTCCAACAATGCCAAGGTAGCTCAGTTGGTAGAGCATTCCCCTGAAGAGGGAAGGGTCACCAGTTCGATCCTGGTCCTTGGCACCAAAATTTATGTCTAAGATTTCTGTCCGTTTTTTCGTTATTTTGTTTCTAGTAATTATTGTTCTTTTAGTTGGATTGAATGTAGATTTATTTAAGGCTTTATTATTTAATAATGTAATGCCAGGATGGGATGGGTCTACTCATTTAGCGATTGGTAAGATTTATGCCAGTAGCATATTTCCTGGAACATGGGGGTGGATTAATCAGTGGTATATAGGCATGCCATTTCCACAGTTCTATCCACCATTATTTTATTTTTTGGTAGCGTTGGCATCAAAGATATTTTTTTTCATAAAGTACGAATTAATTTTTAGATTCTTTGTATTGTTTTCACTGTTGGCTACGCCATGTTTAATATCTTTTTTGGCATATAAATTATCTGGTAAAAAACTCGTAACCGTAATTTCTGGAATAATTGCCGTCATTTTACTTTCATATTGTGGACCAGATTTAAATATTGGTGTTGGAGTGGGTGGAACAATTAATACAGGTCTTCTCGCAAATTCATTGGCATTTAATTTTTTTGTAATATGGCTTATTTATTTTCTAAAAAAGTCCTGGAAGAGAACGGATTATTTTTTTGGGGTTTGTTTTTTGGCTTCAGTTTTTTTGACTAATGTTCATTTGATTGTCCCAGCCCTTGCGTTTTTTATAGTTAAACATGTTGTCGAAATATTTCCTTTGCTTATAAAAAAAAGTTGGTCAAATGTCTTTAGTGTAACTTTTTTGCGATATATACCATACGGACTCATTGCTTTGGGTTTGTCAGCTTATTGGGTATTACCAATGTTTAGTAGATATGATTATTTTTCAACTACAACATTAAACATAGATCAGGGTGTTGTTTTGTATTATTTCATAATATTTTCTTATTTACCTTTCTTTTTTGCTGTAAGTTTCATTGTTCGTAGGTCATTGGGTATACGTTATTTATCTGGTTGTATAGCTTTTTTGGCTTTAGTGGTTACATTGGATACATTAATGCCGGTATATGCGCCATTACCATTACATGTAATTAGATGGATTTCGCCAATTATATATTTGTCTGCTATTCCTGTTGCAGACGTATTTGTGTATTTATATGAACAATGTAAATACAGATGGCACAATATAGTATGGTTTGCTTTTATGGTTTTGTTTTTAATCGGAGCCTCATACTATTCACTTTTCTCGTACAGAAATACAGATGGAATATATGATGGAGCACTTAAGGACGGTGTGTTTGATGTTGCAAGTTATCTAAAAGGAGAAGCAGAGAAAAAACCCAATAGTCTGACTTTAGTTGAAGCAAATACGAGTGATGGTCAGCCGAAATCATTTGCTTTGGATTCGATACTTGGACAAAATAATATACCAACGGTTTTTTCAAATCTACGAGAATCATCGATGAGTGGATTGTATTTAACTCCAATCAGAAATATGTTTTCACAATATCCAGAATCATGGGGAATACAAAGTTTCCTTGCATTCAACGATTCATTTACAAAAGACACTCCGGTTAAAACAAAACTTTCTATAGCATCATATTTTGGGATAAGTTCCATTGTTACATCCAGTGCCTCATCGACATATATTTTGGAAAATCAGCTTAAATTGAAAAAGACATTTAGTACCGGTATATTTTCGGTTTTTGATATTCCTGAGACACCTATAGCTTCTGTGGTTAATCAGCCGCCGGTTGCGATTTTTTCAGATATAACTCTTAAGGATAGGGATTGGAATACTTTTTCATTTTCTAGAATTTCCGAAGAATGGTTGTCACATTTTGATTCAAATGATCTGTTTGTTCGACCAAATGAAAATATCATCGAAAATAATCCAGTTTTTGATTTTAGTAAGGTTGTTGTATTGGATTCTTATGCTTACAAGAATCATTCGAATGCACTCTTAACTTTAGAAAACTTTGTTAAAAATAATGGAAAGGTATATATCATATTGAATACAGAAAATGATCGACAATTTACTTTGGATCTATTAGATTCTTTGTCTCAATCATATAAATCAAATGTTAAGGGTGTCGCTCATAATAAAGGCTATGTTGGAGATATTTTCCAAGATGTTGCATCTGATATAAGTGGCATGTCTACAACTATCACAAGTTCAACGCCTGTAAATTTTTCTATAGACGGTAATCGTATGCACATAACTCTTGACTCAACTATTTATAATGATACATATCTGAGTAACCATAAAGTGCCGATCTTAATTAAAAGAAGCTATTTTCCAGATTGGAAATCATTATCTGGAGATGTGTATTTAGTTTCACCTTCATTTATACTTTATTTTCCTAAAGTTTCAGATTCATACATTGAATTTACTAAGCCACTAATTCTTTATGTATCATATGGTATTAGTCTATTATCTCTGGCATTTTTGATATATTATTCATATTTTTGGAGAAGAAATGAATAAGTCACTACGCTCATATGTGAAAGATAAGATTAGTCATATTTCAAAATATGCCTTTGTCGGTATAAATGGCACGATTATAGATGTTGGATTACTGGCACTTCTCGTCGATTACTTTCATGTCAGACTAGGTTTTGCGACCGCGATCGCATTTATTGTGGCGGTTATACACAATTTTATTTTTAATAAATATTGGACTTTTAAAGATAATTCGGATCAAATATTTCATCAATATATAAAATTTTTACTGGTATCAATTGCAGGTTTTATTATGACGATGGCTTTGATGTATCTTTTGAGTATAACTTTTGGTGTTTGGTATATTTTCTCAAAACTTCTAACGTCACTAGTTGTTTTATCGTGGAATTTTATAGCAAACTATCATTGGACATTCAAATCGAATGTCACTGTGCCTTATAAAGATGAAAGGGTGTTTGAGTACTCAATAATTATTCCAGCCTATAATGAGGCAAAAAGGATAATAAAGACTTTAAAGCAAATAATTGATTATTTTAATGAAAAACAAATCTCTGTGGAGATAATTGTAGTCGATGATGGTTCATCAGATAATACAGTAGAAGTTGTTGATGATTACTTTGCTCAACTTAATATGGAATCTAGCCAAAATAGTGTCGTCTGTAATTGTATAGGACTTGAAAAAAATTATGGTAAAGGGAAAGCTGTAAAGACAGGAGTTCTAATGGCAAAAGGGGAGTTTGTATTATACATGGACGCTGATGGGTCAACTTCTATATCCGAAATTTCTAAACTAAGAGAGCAAATGTGTAATGCAGATATTGTTATAGGTTCACGAACGGATTTATCAATTATAAAAAATAAACAACCTATTCATAGAAAGATGATAGGAGAAATAGGAAAATTGTGCACGAAATTACTCATTCGTGATATCAGAGATACTCAATGTGGATTTAAATTATTCAAGGCTGAAATTGCGTATGATCTGTTTAATCAAGTCACGATTAATCGCTTTGGCTTTGATATAGAGATGTTGGTTCTGGCTCGAATCGCTAAATATAGGGTCATAGAGGTTCCGGTTCAGTGGTCACATGTAGGTTTTAGTAATGTCAGACCAATCGTTGATAGCATCCTCTCATTTAGAGATGTTGTTTGTATTTATTTCAATTATTTAATAGGAAAATATAGGTAGATAGTTGACTGATTTGTGTAGTTGCGTTTAATTGGTTGTCTGTTAATATTGTTATATATGAAAAATAATAAAGGAAATCTCGTTGCTTTTATCCTTATTGGGCTTGCTGCATTAACGGTTGGATTCGTGACATTTGTTGAATTTTCAAAGACTTCAGGAAAAGCTGATAATTTGACAGCGGCTGTTTCTAATGCAACATCTAGCACAACTAAGGTCGCTACTACTGGCGCAACTCCTAAACTTATTGAAGGAAATCCTTGTTCAAAAGTCGGACAAACCACAAGTGAAACTATGACAAATAGTAGTGGTGCAACCTTAACATTTAATTATGTCTGTATGGCATGTAAGGGAAATTTTGATGGTGATAAATTAGTAATTCCTTCATTGCAGCAAGTTGGGGAAATTCAGAGTCGCCCAGGAACTATGTGTGGCAGTAATATGGAGGTGTACAATCAAACTCAAACAGATAGTTATCAGATCGATAGATTTGCTCAATGTTTTGTACTTAAATCTAGTATCTCTACAATGACAAAAACAGAAAATCCAGCAAAAGTAGTTACTTGTACAGATAATTCTTGTAAACCACCATCAGTATCAACCACGACTCTTGGTTGTACTGTCACGACAAATACCTTAATTCAAGATTCATATACGCCTAATCCAACATCTACACCCCCTGGTGGTCCTTTTGACATATATGCTTCGATGACCAC
>CAIUUK010000041.1 GCA_903902315.1 uncultured bacterium
CATGCGAAGCCGTTAACTGAAAGTGATTGGACGATCTTATGGGTCGTCATCATGATTGGGTGGATTGGTGTAATGTTTTTTGGTCCTCCTGGTTCTGATGAGGAAGAAACTGACTCCAACCAGCAAATTGGAGATTATGAAATCTGAACATTTCGACTTCAGTCACTGTCATCCACCCGAGCAAATCACCAGCGCGCGGTTTAGTCGCTATAATACCGGTCACTCGCTTTACGAGGTCGTGATGCTAGTATTCACGATTGTATTCGTTGGCTACTGCATTGTTCAATTGGTTACTGGTTGTGTGCATGCCAATCCTCACCCGTGATTTAGTTTCTCCAATCGCCGTCTCGTAACCGAGGCGGCGCTTTTTCTTTTTGCACACCGCACCACGGTTTTGTCAGAAACCGCCTTTTGAGCTATGATTAGCAACATGAAAAAAGCTAGCCACAATGCGGGTGAATCCGCACCAATATACGATCCAGCGAAGATAGAAAAGAAATGGCAAAAAAAGTGGGCCAAAGATAAACTCTACCGCTCAAAAGAAGGTCTGAAAAAGCCACAAGACAAAAAAGAAAAATTCTTTGTCCTCGACATGTTTCCGTATCCGTCCGGCGAAGGCTTGCACGTTGGTCATCCAAAAGGCTACATAGCGACTGACATTATTTCTCGTATGAACAGAATGCAAGGCAAATCCGTCCTTCACCCTATGGGCTTTGATGCATTCGGTTTACCGGCGGAGAACTATGCTATCAAGACCAAGACGAATCCTGCAGATGCAGTCGCCAAGAACGTTGCTCGTTACAAAGAGCAATTGGAGCTTTTGGGTGCTGACTATGATTGGTCTCGCGAGATCAATACCACAGACCCTGCATACTACAAATGGACGCAGTGGATTTTTCTGCAGCTTTATAAAAAAGGTCTCGCTTTTGAATCGTATGAGCCTATCAATTGGTGCCCAGTCGATAAGACCGGTCTTGCCAATGAAGATATCGAAAATGGCCGTTGTGAACGTTGCGGCGCGATCGTGGAAAAGCGCCCGATGCGCCAGTGGGTCCTCAAGATAACCGATTATGCGGATAGGTTGTTGAATGATTTGGATATCAAAGTCGAGTCGAAAGTGCCGTTGTTCATACGTACCGAAGGGCCTGACGCTGTACGAAAAGACATGCCATTAGTCGAGAGATATCCGATAGTTTGTATTGTGAAGCACTCGAAAGAAGATAAATATCTCGGCTTGAAATGGAAAGCTAATCCTTGGCAAGGATTCGTAACTGGTGGCGTCGAGAATGGTGAATCAAGAGAGCAAGCTGCTATAAGAGAGATTCAAGAAGAAACTGGTTATCAAAACATCAAATTCATAAAAGAAATTGGTAAGATAGATTCTCAATTCTATCAGGCTATAAAGAAAGTTAATCGATTTGCTCACTTCACTATCGTTTATTTGGAACTCATTGATGATGCACATAATGAAGTAAGTGAAGCCGAAAAGAAACTACATGATGTCGTCTGGGTTTCAAAAAGTGAAATGGATAGTTTTATTACCCATGATGACGTGCAGTACGTCTGGGATCTTTTTGTCGGAAGAGAAAAGCAGGAATCAAAACCTCTCCTCGATTGGCCGAATTCGATAAAAGAATTGCAGAAGAATTGGATAGGTAAGAGTGAGGGTGCGGAAATAGAATTTGAAATAGTTTCAAAAAAGAATAAAACCAAGTTTATTATTCTTCATGGTTACACAAGTGCACCTCATAAAGTATTTATACCTTGGCTTAAAAAGGAATTGGAAGATCGTGGACATGTAGTTGAAGTGCCTGAATTGCCGAATACTAGTTCACCATCTGAGAGCGAGCAGGTCGGACATTTCATCGAAAAATATTCTGTTGATGAAAATACTGTCATTATTGGCCATAGTCTTGGTTGTGTCGTGGCCATAAAAGCTTTGATGAAGTTAAATAAAAGGATTGGCGGTTTAGTTTTGGTTGCTCCTGCAATGGAACCCCATATGAGAACAGGTATTAATAAAAAGAATTATCACGATACATTCAAATGGGATTATGATTTTAATCATATAAAGAAATTAACATCCGGTAAAATCGCTATTTTGTCTGATGTACAAGAAGATTTCAGAGTTGATTATTTGAAGTTTTTAGCCAAAAGTTTCTCTGCGAACCTTATTCATGTCAAAGCTGCTAAGGAACATTTCCGAGAAAAGTTTGAACCGGAAGTATTAAAGGCTGTAACTCTGTCAGTGAAAGTCTTCACAACTCGACCTGATACACTATATGGCGTGACCTATGTAGTGCTTGCACCTGAGCATACATTGGTCAGTGAATTTTTGGCACATGTGGAGAATAAAAAAGAAGTCGAAGCTTACATTGCTCAAGCTAAACTTGAGACTGAAATAGAACGCACTGATGCAAAAAAAGAAAAAACTGGCGTTGAGCTTAAAGGTATAAAAGTTATCAACCCTGCAAATAACGAAGAAGTCCCAGTATGGATCGCGGACTATGTTCTTGCTGACTATGGCACCGGCGCTGTCATGGCAGTTCCTGCTCATGATGATCGTGATTTCGCTTTTGCCAAGAAGTTTGGTTTGGAAATAAAACACGTAGTTGTTTTACAGAGAAAAGCTACTACGTCTGATATTGCGTTTCGAGAAAATGAACCAGTTATAAAACGTAACGTCATTCGTGCTGTTGTTAAACATTGGTCAGAAGATAAATACCTTGTTCTTAATTGGAATGCTCATGGATGGAAGACTTTTATATCAGGTGGTATTGAGAATGGAGAAAATCCAGTAGAAGCAGCCAAAAGAGAAGTGTTGGAAGAAACTGGATATAAGAATCTTGAATTCCTTTCTAATATAGGTTCTCCGATCAATGCGCTTTTCTATACCCCGCATAAGTCACAAAATCGAAGCGATTTACAGCAAGGATTATTGTTCAAACTCAAAGACAATTCTCAAGATGAAGTTTCAAAGGATGAACAAAAGATTCATTTAGTCGAATGGGTACCAGTAAGTGAAGCTGAAAAGATATTTAATCCGACGCTTGTTGATCAAATTTTATTGAAGAGAATCAATGAAAATGATCTAGGTGCATTTACCGAAGAAGGTATTCTTATAAATTCTGGAAATTTTAATGGTAAGTCATCTGATTCTATTCGCAAAGACATAACCTTATCTGTCGGCGGTAAATGGGTTACGAAATACAAACTCCGCGACTGGGTCTTTTCTCGTCAGCGTTATTGGGGTGAGCCAATACCTCTTATACATTGTGATAAGTGTGGCGTAATCGCTGTGCCTGAAAAAGATTTACCAGTGAAATTACCGAAAGTTGCTTCATATGAACCGACTGGAACAGGTGAGTCACCACTAGCTGCTATTCACAAATGGGTCAATGTGCCATGTCCTAAATGTAAAAAGCCGGCCAAGCGCGAGACAAATACGATGCCACAGTGGGCCGGGTCTTCTTGGTATTACCTTCGCTATATGGATCCGAAGAATAAAAAAGCGCTGGTTGACCACGTAAAAGAAAAATATTGGGCACCAGTTGATCTCTATGTCGGTGGAGCTGAGCATGCAACTCGTCACCTCATCTATGCTCGTTTCTGGCACAAGTTCCTCTATGACATTGGAGTCGTTTCTACTATTGAGCCATTCATCAAGCTCCAGCATGTCGGTCTCATCATGGGCGAAGATGGCAGAAAGATGTCTAAACGTTTCGGCAATGTCGTCAATCCTGATGAAGTTGTAAAAAATTACGGCGCTGATTCACTCCGCCTATATGAGATGTTCATGGGTCCATTCGATCAGCAGATAGCTTGGAGTACTTCGAGTATTGTCGGTGTGCGTCGATTCATTGAGAAAGTCTGGAAGATGAGGGAGAAGGTCTCGAGTGATAAGTCTCAAGTGACAAGTAAAGACAACTTGCAACTTGCAACTTTGAACTTAAAACTTAATGCTGTCTTGCATAAAGCCATTAAAAAAGTCACCGCCGACATCTCTGCCATGTCATTTAACACAGCCATCAGTACTTTGATGATTGCTGTCAATGAATTGGAAAAGATGACGAATGAAGCGAGTGAAAATAAACAAACCATTTCGCGCTCGCAATTTGAAATTCTCCTCAAACTCATCGCACCATTCGCTCCGCATGTCGCCGAAGAGCTTTGGTATTCTCTTGGAAATAAAAAGTCGATACACATATCTGAGTGGCCGGTATACGACGAAGCTCTGACGCTAGAGGACGAAGCCAATATAATCGTTCAGGTAAACGGTAAAGTCCGTGCATCATTCAAGGCCTCAAAAACCCTCAATGAAGCCGAATTGGAAGCACAAGCAAAAGCTATTCCAGAAGTCCAGAAATGGCTAGAAGGGAAGTCGATCAAAAAAGTTATTGTTGTTAAAGGTAAGTTAGTAAGTATTGTTGTTGCTTAAAGTTGCACTAATTACAACACGCTTATTCTTCATTACACCACAATCCTTGACTTATTTGTCCATAGGTGATAAAACTAATTAATCAATTATTTATTAGAAATCATTCATTACTAATCGCCCACTCACATGGCTACGCCACACATTTCATTCAAACCGAAAGTGATCGTTAAGAAGCTCCTCTCGTCTCTTCCTGACCGTGCCCGTGAAGTCCTCATCTTCCGTTACGGTCTCGGTAAGGATGAAAAGCGTCTTACTCTAGACGCAATCGGCAAGAAGTATGGCATCACTCGCGAGCGCGTCCGTCAAATCGAGAACTACGGCATAGCCAATGTCCGCAAGTCTGAAGAGTACAAGCAAGAAAAAGCTGTTTTCGCAGAAGTTGAGGCTCTCCTCCACTCATTGGGCGGCATCGTCGTTGAAGACGATTTTCTTGGCCATATCTCAAAAGATATCAGTCTCCAGAATCACATGTACTTCCTCCTCGTTGTTGGCGAACCTTTCAAGAAACTCAAAGAAGATGATGATTTCCGTCATCGCTGGCATGTGAACGAAGAACTCGCAAAGAAAGTCGAAGAGGCTTTGAAAAAGCTTTATAGTAATCTCAGTAATCAAGATCTCCTCCCAGAGTCAGAGATGACAAATAAATTCCTCCAGCACCTCGAAGATGTTTCAGAAAAATATAAAAATCAGGAAGTCGTTCGTCGTTGGTTGGCACTTTCAAAAGCTATCGGCAAGAACGCTCTAGGTGATTGGGGTAAGTCACAGTCAGCAAATATAAAAACAAAGGGTGTTCGCGACTACGCCTTTCTAGTTATTCGCAAACATGGTTCTCCTATCCATTTCCGTGATGTTGCAAAACAGATCACCTCGATGTTCAACAAGAAAGCTCATGTCGCCACGACTCACAATGAGCTCATCAAGGATAAGCGTTTCGTCCTTGTCGGTCGCGGTCTCTATGCTCTCGCAGAATGGGGTTATGTCCCAGGCGTCGTCCGCGATGTTATCAAGTCTGTCCTCGTCAAAAATGGCGCCATGACCAAGGAAGAAATCATCGATAAGGTTATGAAGGAACGTTATGTCAAAGAAAACACTATCCTCGTAAACCTCCAGAATCCAAAATATTTCAAGAGAGATAAAGACGGTAAGTATAGTCCAGCGGAGTAGTAAATGGTAAACGGTAATCAGTAAACAGAGAATCGCAGGTCCGCGCTTAATAGACGTTGCGCGGACATGATTCCGCTGAATCAGCGGTTTTTTGTTATTACTATCCGTTTACTGATTACGGATTACTTTGTTATAATACATACATGTTTCAGTCGCTCATCAATCAACTTCAGAGTTCAGGAATAGTTGCTCAAGCAATCGAGTACGTCATATACTTGTCACCA
>CAIUUK010000042.1 GCA_903902315.1 uncultured bacterium
CATCACGAAACAGTGTTATTGATGGATCATTGAAAACAAATTCAACCAATCGGTCTGCTTGAGCATCGCCGCTTCTTTGCTCTTTCTTGTCTGCCTCAATCTTTGGCTTTTTATTCCCAATCTCTTTTATGAAGTCTTGTGCGCCTATTGCGCGGGTTGGAGACGGCTCATCCGGGCCCCACGGCACGAGACTCTGTACATCGTCAAAGGCATCATTAAATTGTTTTTTCATATCATCTTTCATAGCGTTATATACAATCGCGCAGACGTGCTTTTACGGCCCGGGTTATTTCAAGGAAAGCCAAAGGCTCTACGCTCAACTGTTTAAGCCATAGTGTTTGAAGGACTGCATCCAGTTCGTCTGTTCTAATAAAAAATGCGGTCACTCTGTTTGATGATCTTGGGTCACGTTCAAATCCATCAATCTTGAAACCGAGATAATAAAGCGTGCATATTGCGGGAAAATCCGCCGTGCGATATAGGTCTTTTATGTCATCAATTTTCATCTCCATATAGAAAACTGTATTACAAACGCAACAAAAAATATGTACCTCGTTGGTACGCTTTGAATATCAAAAAAGCCCTTAAAATAAGGACTTTTGCTTATTTACTAACAGGGATAACGAGCGTACTTAGGACACTTCAATGATTCTCGCTTTCGGATTGATGCGATACCCACTATTTTTCTTGGAATCTATCACGTCCGTTGCTTTGATCCCAGAAAAACGAGATATGATCTGCGCTTTAATTTCACCGCATGTCTTACGGAACTCGCCCTCTTCGCAACCAACCAACTCAGCAAGGTCTTTAGTCTTGCAAAAATTATTATTTTTAAGTGATGCAAGTTCCTTTAACACCTTATGTCGTCTCGAATTCTTTTCCATCGGATATGCAATATCCCCCGGCAATGGATTCATACGAGCAAGGACGCCATTTTTATTTAAGGTAAACATAAACAATCCACCGGCAGAATCCTTTTGAGCGGTAGCTACGGTGCGCATCTTTACTTTCTTCGGGTCTTGAAAGTCTTTCTCCGTGGTTCCATCGACTCGCATACTATTCCCATGTACCGGTCCATCAAATGGCAGGATTAAGAATGTCTTTCTTATGGGATGAAATCCTAAAGAGAAATGCCCAAGCAGCAGTATTTCCCTCGCTTGCCCAACAAAGCCCGTATCATGGAGCCTTTCATCAATCAGACGCCCATATAGTGTTAGAAATCCCTCTATTATCTCTTTTATATCTTTATCGTTTTTTTCATCACGCAACGTCTCAAATACTTTCAAAAGTACAGTTTCCGCTTCCGCAGGATTATTGACCACTTCCGAGAATCCGAAATCTTGAAGCAGAGAGCATATTTGCGATGGGGACGTATAGTGCGCCGTTAAATTGGCGAGCGGGCGCAGTACCTTCATAGAAAACGAAGGCGGCTTAGTGGCCATTATTTTGTTTATCTCATCTTGATCTATCATCTCATCTTTTCTTAATTTTCCCATATTTTGAACCGTTTTTCAACCCTTGCAAAGTTATACCTTTGTGTTTTTTAGGATATGTGGTACCATAGGTTCACAACTGAATAAAAAGGGCCTAACCCGTCATCAATGGCGGCAAGGTCGAAAATCGAAGAGTACAGAAAACCCGTTATCAGGGCGTACTCTTCGTTATGTGGGGAAACTCACATAGGGCCGTAAGGCCTCCTGGTAGCGGGCTTTGTGTATCTACAGAGCCGCTCCAGATTTTAGTGGCTAAGTAGATTGAGATGAAAAACTATATAATCGCCAGTGTAGCTCTCGCGTCTTTTCTCCCAAGTATCGCGTTTGCACAATTTAATACCGACCTACATTATGGCTCTACAGGCAGCGATGTGTCCGCCTTGCAAGAGTTTCTAAAACAACAGGGCGTATATTCCGGAACAACTAGCGGCAACTTTTACTCCCTCACTCTCGCCGCAGTAAAGAAATTTCAATCAGCAGAAAGCATAACACCTGCAAGCGGGTATGTCGGGCCCGTAACGCGTGGCGTAATAAATCAGATACTCGCCGGACAGGTTTCGACATCAGAGGAAAACGCCACAACCACGAAACCGGCGATAGATTTGTCACAACAGGCAGCCACCACGACATCAAGCACGCCTCAGACCGTCACACTTCCAAATGGTACGGTGGTGCATTTCAACGCAGATGGCACAGTGGCTTCATACACACCCGCCATTACGCAACCTGCGACCATGACAACGAATAGCCCTGTTCAAAATACGACGCCTCAAGTCATTACGCGTACGGTATATGTGCAAGCCCCAACGCAGACCACGGTCCCCGTAATTCCAGCACCAACATGCACATTGAGTGCCTCTGTTTATACCCAGGGGGTGTCATATAACGGAGGTCCTAAATATCCAAATGGAGTACCGAATTACTATGCAGTTTTGTCATGGACATCACAAAACGCAGATACGGGCTTCGTTGTTTCTAACTACCATGATGATAGCCGGCAATATGACTTCTTTCCGGCCACTCTATACCTCAACGGAGCACTTCATCCTGTAGAGAATGGTACACAAAATGCATTCCAATTAAAACAATTTGCCAATCACCCCACAACATTCAAGGCAACATTTTCTGGTGCAGGCGGTTCCATTGAATGTGACACTCAGATAACAGGGACCACGACATCACTAAGCAACTGATTTTTCTCTATGGAAAATACAAACACCTTAGGCTGGATATTCGCCATCTGCATTGTGGCGATTATAGCTTATTATTCAGGACACACACCGAATAATGATACGGCACATCCAGCTGACGCGCTGCAAGCGACGACAACATCAATAGAGATACCTGCTTCGGATCAGACAATAAAACGTGTACAACCAACCACAGACAACAACAAGAGCAGCCTTAATGATATTAAGGTCTTTGAGGATGCGTATTCAGCATATCTCACCAGTGGCTCAAAATTTACCGCTCCAGTACTCATATCCAATATGACATCAGTCAACACGGGGCTGCAGAGATACGACAATGATTTTGTGCAGATAGCACACTCAAATGACACATCAACACGTCTTGCATTAGCTGAAGACGGGATTTCTTTTGTTCAAGCCAATCAGTCATACTTAGAGCAAACAGATGCCTTGGAAACTGTAGCTAGGCAAAATATACTAAACCTAAATACAGCGGCGGCGGCTCTTGCGAATGTTCAACTGAGAAATCAAGCCGTTATTGTTGCCAGTCTTGCAAGTAGTGATCTACAAAAAGTTCGTGCCTATAAAGGTGCTATCGAGGACAAGCAGAATCTAATCATCAAGTCTTTTCAGGACATTATTAACGATGGAGGAGGTGAATCTTCTTTCGCGTTAGACGCGCAATCGTCGTCAGCTCAAATGCAGGAGGATAACGATGTCTTACAAAGCTACAATACTAATGTATCTTTTGGAGTTGATACTGCGAATGCATACGCTCAATTTCAAGGGTTGGTCAAAATGCAGTAAAGCAATCTGATTATGTCTTCCTAAATATCTGCATTTTTAACATCTTCCACTGTAATTCCGGCCTTCTTGATAAGCAGGTGTTTCGCATAGTCTGAAAGATACAGCTTATGGATCAGACGCGAGAGTTCGCGGGTCTTTCTTGTGGGCGCTGGGTATTGTAGACGGCAGCAAACACGGCATAGTGGCGATTCTAGCGTGCTGTACTCATATAAATACTTCGCACGATACCCACACCCATTGCAACGAAAATAAAAGATAAATCCTTTCCCTAAATTGGAGGGCACGAAATCTACTTTTTGGTTGTGCCAGTAACAGCCGCCACCCCTAAAATCTCGGGCCGACTTAAAAGTGGTATTTACTGGGTTATTTATAGCCTCAACCAAATTCTTTACTTCGCCTAAATGGTTCATGCGAAATACGCGCCCCCACTTCTGCCTCATATGGAATACAAATTCACGAATATAGTCAGTAATGTCTTTTCTATCAAAAACAATGATCTTTGGTTTCTTCGGCTTTGTGCATCGAGAGGTGTACATAATCGCTAAGAGTCTTTAGGTAAATAAGTATTTTCTATAATCAATAAATTAAATCTGCCGCTGTGCTAGGTATGCCGTAAAGTGCAGATACTCTTCCCCTTGTGGAGTGGCGGACTCTATGGCGTCCCAACTAAGTCCGCGTAAGTAGATAGCTCTTTAATACTTATTGCTACGGATTCCCCGTAATTTAAAAGTTCGGAAAGCCACCCTATTGGGTCATAAGTAGGGGTGAAACGTGCGGCTAAAG
Source organism: uncultured bacterium (assembly GCA_903902315.1). GTDB lineage: Bacteria > Patescibacteriota > Minisyncoccia > Phycocordibacterales > PALSA-1337 > C7867-002. The sequence goes on from CAIUUK010000042.1 coordinate 4,274, forward strand.
GTTCAAATCCTTTTTTGACCTTATATTGCAACGTATTTCCCGACAGAGTAAGTTCGGAAAAGATAATACGGATGATGCGGTCTTTTTCCTGTGGTTTTGCTAAATCATAAACAACCGCAACGTTTTCCAAGAGTTCGGAAAGTTTTACGATTTCTTTAACGGTCTCACGCATAGAGACATCGGAAGCATCTTCTTCGTTTTTCAGAAGCTCTAGCTCAAGGTTTAGTTTTGCATCTTCCGCTGCCAATAATTCCGGCGTGTATACGCCTGACCGCAACAGTGTAAGTCTGTTTGCGTTCAAATACGCCAAGTCTTCACGGATTTTCTTTTTCCGCCGCTCACCAGCTTCCAGCTGATTAAAACGCTTGGTCTCCAAGAGTGCGATGTCCGTATTGGCTCGCGCGTCTATGTCTGCGAGTTCCTCTTTCGTAAAGGAAAGGCTGTGTATGAGTTCACCAACTTTGCCAGCAATATAGTCAAAGTTAATGCTCTTGTTTGTGTTCGTGCAGCCCTCCTTACAGCGTGAGCCGTAGTAGATGATTCCTTTCTGTTCGTACGGCGTATATACGCGGCTACAGTCGCCACAATACGCGATTCGGCGCAGTGGGTGGTCAAGCACTTCAATATAGTGAATGCCCTTGTTTTTCTTGCGTAGCTGTTCCTGCACGGTATTAAACACCTCATCAGGAACAATAGCTTCATGGCTATTGCTCGGAACCCACTCGCCGTCATTGTTTGGCACCCTCCCTGTGTAGAAGCGGTTTACAAGTATCTTGTGTATTGAGTTATCGGTTGGCACTCGCTCTATCGCCGCAATTTTAAGACGCACATCATCTTCCTCTTCCGCTAGTATCTCATCCTCAGTCCTACGGCGACGCATCGGTTGCATCGTAAAACCTTGTTCAGTCGCCCATCGGGCAAGGTCTACCAGACTCCACTCGCCCGTCGCCGCTTTCTCAAACAGCTGCTTGATTATTGGAGCGCGTACCGGATCTAACGGCTTTTCTCCCATTGAGCCAATGTTTAAGTACCCGACCGGTGCTCTGTTCGTCCACAAACCATTGTCTCGTGATTCTCTAAAGGTCAGCTTCACTTTCTCGCTCGTAACCCGTGAGTGATGAGCGGCGAACATGCCATCAACGTCCATATGCAACTCTCCCGAACTTGTCTTGTCGTAGTTTGCCAGCGTAAAGCGCACATCAATTCCAGCCTTCATAAGTTTGCGTATGATTGTATCATCACCCTTATTTCGGCTCGCTCTATCCCAACACAGGAATATAACACCCTTGAAGCACCCCTTATTTAACAGCTGTACTAGCTGGTAAAACTTAGGACGGTCTACACGATATTGCACCATATTGTTGGCACCAAAGGTAAGCTTCACGTTCTCTTTGAAGCCGGAGTGCCGCTCTGAAATTATGCCGTCGGTACAAAAACCCGTAACGGTAATGGAGGCTATTGGTAAGCCCTCCCGTAGCGCAAAACGCGTGTTCTCTGATTTCTGATATGAGATTGAGTTTTTCTGGTTGTCTGTGTCGTCAGAACTCTTGCGACCATACTCCAGATAATAATCACGGTATTTGCCACTCAAGATGTCTTGCTGCAATTTTTCTTGGTCAGCGGTAATTTTCATATTTTTAGGGTAGGTCTTTCTACTATCTTACCATTTTTTATGACATATCCTTCATCAATCAAGCGCTTGTATATAGGCATTAAGACAGAACCAAGTTCCTGTAGTGACCGTATAGTATCATCAGAAAAACACATATTTGTTGTGTTTAGCTTTGATTGAGTTTTGAGGTCTGGTAAAGGAATCATTGGGTGTTAAAACTTTTCCACGAAACTATCGTCGGTATCGTCTTTACCGTCTTTCG
>CAIUUK010000043.1 GCA_903902315.1 uncultured bacterium
ATCCCTACACTATCTCACAAACTCCACCGGCACATGCCAACTCTTTTTTGAGATCTGTCTCATTTTGCTTTTCATACGAAATAATCTTTGAGTAGTCGATATGCTCAAGACGCTTTGCGAGTTCCTTGAAACGCTTTTCATCGATCGCTTCATATGGAGCGAGTTTGTAAACAGCGTCTTCGCGTGGCAAGAACGAAAGTCCTCCAGCAATATCCCAGTTCTCATAAACCCAGTTAGCGACACCGATCCACTCATCATTTCCGATAGAGATTGTGACTGATGGATTGTGCTCAGTATAATTCATCTTTACCATCTTCCAATATTCGAGCTGTTCGATAGCTGAGAGATCGTCACGGAATATTGAACCAGATGGAGCTTTGACTGGGAATTCTAGAACGAATGTCGAAGCGTTTTCCATTGTCTGTCCGACTTCTGGACTATATGGCACACCCTGGTCTTTAAGCATTTTGAAAAGAGTGTCTGTTGCAGAGATACGAACACGACGGATATAGAACTTTGCATGTCGTGGATGCATACCTGAAGCACAATCTACGGTCTGAGAAAGAGTTCCTGATGGTTTGACACAAGTGATGGCAGTTGATTCATTTACTCCAAATCTCTTTGCAAATTCTTTGTTAATTTTAATAGCCTCGGCTTTGAGTTTTTTCATAACCTCAGGTTTTCTAACAGCAGGGCAATCCCACATACCAGTTATAGAAACTCCGAGTAGGCGCTCACGGTCACAATGTTCTTTCCATTCCTTTGAAAGATATTGGAAATTTGTCAAAGAAGACTGATAGGTTCCAAGAATAGTTGCTAGGCGCATTTTCTTCATAAGAGTCGCTTCTGTATCTTCTGCACGAGCCACAATTTCAGAAAGATTACAAAACTGTTTTGATTGAAGGATAATCTCACCACATGGATTTGTTCCAATAGGACCAACTATATGCTGACCTGATGGATCAAAGTAGCCTTTATATTCTTTGAGAGCCTTTATGCGTCTTTCTGGAAGAGTTTTTGCAAGTGAACCACGGTTGAAAATACCGCGCTCTCCAGAATGACTTTCAATGAGAGCCATCCATTCTTTAAGGAATTCTTCGTTAGTTGGTTTGTTTATATAGACCGCAGAGTTGTTAGCTAACATGCGATGAGGATGATTTACATAGAATGCACCCTTCTTTGCATCACGAATCTGTTCATCAGCAAGCTCTGACAATGAAATCATGGCGCTACGACGAACACCTCCAGCAACCACACAGTCGCCAATCATACATATAATGTCATGCAAATCGATTGGGCGTAGGCGTTTGCCTTGGCGAGCGAGCATGATCTGACGAGTAAAACCGTGCAAACGAACTAGAGGTGCTGGACCAGAAGCTTTACCACCCATTACTTTTAGACGAGTTCCTTCTGGACGGATTTGAGAATAATCGAAATCAACATCCTTTCCTAAAGCCCAAGCTTTCATACCAACAGTGAGAGAGTCAGCCCAACCTTCTTTACTATCACCAACAACATGGACTGGAAGTTTTTCACCAGTCTGCATCAAAATCTGTGGAAATTTTTCTGCATTTGTACTTTCTACAGCAAAACCAACACCAGTTCCTGACATAGAGACATACATGATCTCAGCAAGATCCTGAAATGCTTCTGGTGCAATGAATGAACAGTTGTATGCACAAACATTGTCACGACGAGCTGCTCCTCCAGAAAACTGAAGCAAACGCATCGATGGCATTGCTGATTGAGTGAGCATTCCTTCACGAACTTCTTTATATTCTTTGTCAGTAAGTTTGTTGCCGAGATTTTCTTTCATGAAAGAAACATATCGATCAACAGTCTCAATCCATGTCTCGCGACGACTTTCTGCATCAATCCATTTTGAATAAGTACGATAATAGACGAACTCACCAAGAGCATTTCTGAAATATTTTTTTGAATCAGTTGCGAGTTTACGAACATTTTCTGGAATTTCTACACCTTTAGCACGAAGTTGTGCGCGCTCCTCACGATACAAAACATAATGCTTTGCAGTTTTTACATAATCTGAACGCATGAGCTCTTGCTCAACAACATCCTGAACACCTTCAACCGTTGGCATGAAGTTTTTGAACTTCTTTTTTATACGAGCAAGCTCAGCTACAACATTTCGTGCAACCAATTCAGCGTCCTCACGAGTACCTTCAGCCATACTATTCATACCTTTAAAAATGGCATTTGTTATTTTCTCCATATCAAACGGAACAATGCGACCATCACGCTTAATGATAGTTGGAATAGCTGGTGCTTTGGCTGACACTGAAACTGATTTCTTTTTCTTAGGCATAAATAATGGGCGAAGCGGAGTTTAAACCGCACGCGCCTGGCGTTAATGTTTTAATAATTATCTAATGGTTACAGGGTACTCGAACTTTGTTCCTTTGCTCTCTATTATACACGAGCTTTATATGCAAAGAAATAGTTTCAAACAAAATTTACGATAAACATCAGCAGAAAAAATATATCAATAGCAGGGAAGAATGAGAGGGAACATTTCGACCACAAAAAACTCACATGTGAAGGTGTGAAGTCAAAATGAAAAGCTTTTTCAAGGTCTCTTTGGAGAAATCTTTTTCAAATAATCGGCGTTGTAAAAATCGTGGTCTTATTTTAGAGGTCTACCAAATTTATTTTCATCGATTTAGGTTAAAAAAGAGGTCTTTCTCCCCTACTCTTTAAAAAAGTTATCCACAGGTGCCTCTAAATTCGTCCTAATAATTTATTATAAATCATCACCAGATTTATATGAATTTAAATAGAAAATTTTACTGAACTTCCTTTTATTAAACCAAATTTGTCTGCAGTTCCAGCATTCACCTCAACAACATACTGAATCGATCGCACTGGCATAAAAACTGATGGGTATGAATCTGGAGTTGCATCTTTTGTAACATTAGCCACAACATAATTTGAATCAATCCAAACCAAATCAAGAGGAAAATTCATATTCTTCATCCAAAATCCATATTGACCAGAAGTATCAAATGTAAAAAGCATTCCTTCTCCCTTTGGTAATGAGGTAATATCACTCAAACCCTGTTCACGAACCGCATCTGTATCAGCTATAAACACTTTCAAACTTCCCTTTGTAGTATATAAAGTTGTCGATTTTAAACTTAGAATATTACTAAGCGCAACAGAGGCTGAAGTCGATGTTGAAACTTCGGTAGTTGAACTTGTTACCAAATTATTTTGATCAACTGTCGTACTAGCTAACTCCGGAATTAAACTTGAAGTCGCTTCAGTTGAACTTGCAAACTCTGAAGTCGAGCTCGCTAAAATATTACCAAACGATGGAACTTTTTTTTCATTAATTAAATTTTGAGAAATATAAAACAGCGCAACACATGCTGCAATAAAAATTATTATATTTATCAATCCTTTACTCATATAAAATGAAACTTATAAATTAATGATTACAGGCTAATTATGCGAGCTTTTTCAAAAGATTGAATTTACGACCAACCATATGTTTTTCTGCTTCAATCAGAATTTTCTCCATCATTGTTACTGCTTCAATTACATATTGCCCTTTAGCTGTTTCCTCTGACAACATAACTGCATCAGATCCTTGTGTAACTGCACTTTCAACATCAGTCACTTCAGCACGAGTTGGTTCAGGATGATCAACCATTGAAAGCATCATCTGTGTAGCGGTGATGACAGCCTTCCCTGCTTTATTGGCTTTACGAATTATGTCTGCTTGTACAAATGGAATACGCTCAAGTGGAATTTCTTCACCTAAATCACCACGAGCAACCATTACCGCGTCAGTACTTTTAATTATCTCATCCAAATTATCCAAGGCAACAGCGCGCTCAATCTTGGCTACAATAGGCTGTTTTCCACCCTTTTCTTTGATAAAAGCTCTACACTCTTCTATATCTTTAGCATTTCCAACGAAGGATAGAGCGATACAATCAACATCTTGTTCTATCCCAAAAGTAATACACTCTTTATCGTGCTCAGTTAATGCAGAAACGGAATCATGATCGTAAGTATGACCCGCAGTCTCCTGAATACGCGGACCTGGAACATCTTGCAGAATAACCATGGAAACACCTGATTCTTTTTCGACTTGTCGGATATTTTTTATCCTTTCAGCATGCTCGATAAAAGTCCCCCAGGAAAAATTTAAACGAAATACATCAGCTCCGGCACGAGCTAATGATCGAATATGTTCAATATCACTTGATACTGGACCAAGAGTTGCAACTATTTGTGCACGAGATCTGGTGGAAGGCATAATGGTTAGATTAATTAACTTTGTTTGGCGGAATTTTTCCTTCAAAGAAAGCGATGATGTTATCTGCTACAAGTCGTGACATTTCATTTCGAGCTGTATCACTAGCAGAAGCAATATGGGGTGTGAGTATAACATTTTCGAGCTTCATCAAACCTTTCACGAGCTTCGGCTCAAATTCAAAGACATCGAGTCCGGCACCTGCAATTGTTTTATTTTTAAGCGCTTCAACAAGTGCAACTTCGTCGATGATAGGACCACGAGCTGTGTTGACTAGAAATGCATTTTTTTTCATCATTGCTAGACGCTCTGCATTGATGAGATGCTTCGTCGAATCCATGAGTGGTACATGCAAGCTAACAATGTCAGCCTGACGCAAAATTTCTTCAGGAGTAGCGTAGAAAGTAGCGCCAGATTCTTTTTCTATTTGATCGTTTCTCTTGAGGTCGGTGTAAATAACTTTCAAACCAAAACCTCGAGCATAATGAGCAACTTGTGAACCTATTCTACCAGCACCTATAAGTCCCAAGGTTTTTCCAAGAATATCTGTTCCAATAAAATTCATCGGCTCCCATCCTTTATATTTTCCACGGCGAACAAATTCATCAGCCTCAACAATTCTAGCAGCCAATGAAAGCATCAGAGCAAAAGTATGTTCAGCCACCGCTTCAGAAGTCGAAATTGCTGGGGCATTTGCAATTATAATTCCCCTCTTTGTAGCTTCAATAGTATCAACATTATCATAGCCACTGGCATAATTAACGAAAATTTTAGCTGACGAAACTGCTTCAAATAGCTTCGCATCAACAGTATCTGTAAGTAGAGAAACTACAGCATCATAAGGCTTTTTCTTGAGAGCCTTAATGAGCTCTTTCTGGGTAGGCATCGAATCCTTATCACGAACATCAACTGTATAACCCTTGTCGCGGAGCATCTTGATGCCAATTTCAGGAATTTGGCGAGTTACAAAAATAGTTTTAGTCATGCAAACATTATAACATCAACATGTGTATTCCAAAATGGAAACAAAATAAGCCTTACAATTCATCAACAACCTCCACCCTCTGCTTCAATATCACGTCACCATCACCAAAGGTGAAACTAGCTCTAACAAAATCACCAGCAATAACTTTTGGCAACCAAAAAGGATCATCTGGCCACATATCCTTAAAAGGTATATCGCCAATCTTGAACCATTCAGGTTTCATCTCTTCACTTTCAATGGGCTCACCTTCCCATTTTTCTGCAAAATACACATGGACTAACTGATTCCAATTTGATTTGGTTGGATCTGCAAATAAAAATTCGAGCTCAGCCACTTTCTTCAAATTATTTTGACCGCTAATCATTCCATTATTTTCCTTACCATTACAAACCTTCACGCCGATCTCTTCAAAAGTCTCACGGACAGTGGCATCTTCTATCGATTCGCCCTGATTAAGTTTTCCACCAACACCATTCCAACGACCAGTACCAAATCCGCGTTTCTTCATGGCGAGACAGATCTGGTCCTTTTTTATTAGAAATAATAAAGTTGTATCACGCATAAATAATTCAAAATGGACCAGACTATTTTTTATATTTCTCCATGACTTCTGCCTCAACTTCAGCACGAGGCCTTCCATACATTAGAGCTGACAATTCCTTGAGCTTTGGAACAACATCTACATTTCCCTTTTCTGGAGAGATGTGGTGCATACTGAAAGGTTTTGATGGTCGACCATTTGCAAGCATACGAACATACGCATTGAAATTATCCAAATTAATTATGTCTTTGACCGTGAAAGTTGGCTCAAACTGTTTAACTAGGAATTCCGCATCCTCTGTACCAACACGATATACCGCCATAGATCCGACGTTACCAAAAACAGCATCCTTTATTTTATCTTCAAGCTGAGCGATGAACTGGTGAGCAATAGTCAGCGACAAACGATATTTACGCGCCTCTGAAAGAATGACTGCTATCGAATCAGTAGTAACGTTTTGGAACTCATCGAGATAGAGGAAGAAATCGTTCATCGGTTTACCGAAGGAATCAACACGCGACAAAGCGGCCATAAGGATTTTTCCAACGAGAATAAGGCCAAGGAGGTGTGAGTTAATATCGCCGAGGCGTCCTTTTGAAAGATTCACTAGGAGAATTTTCTTACCATCCATAATCTCGCGGAAATTAAATGAGGATTTTTCCTGGGCAATTATTGGACGCATGATTTCATTCGCCAAAAAGACGTCGAACTTTGAGGTAATATACGGCACAACGTTTGCAAGTGAGGCTTCACCGCCAGCCTTTTCTGCTATCTCCTTCCAGAACTGAACAACGACTGGATTTTTACATTTTGAAATCTTAAGCTCACGAAAAGCTTTGTTTGACATGACACGTGATACATCCAACAAAGTACATCCTGATTCAGGATCCTCTATAACTAGGTTTGTAGCATTGCGGAAATACTGTTCAAACATTGGACCCATAGATTCTGGCACAGCTCCATAAAGCTTCTGGAATATACTGAACATTTCATTGACCACGAAAGTTTTTTGCTCAGGAAAACGAGGATCGTATTCGAGCATATTGAGTGCCATCGGTCTATCGGTTGAAGCCGGATCAAAATAAATTACATCCTCAAAACGATCTGGCGGAATTGCAGCCAAAACATCATTTACATCAGAACCGTGCGGATCTATAAAGCACACGCCTTTACCAGCCATGATGTCCTGAATTATCATTTGCTTGAGCAATGTCGTTTTACCGGTACCAGTTTGACCAATCACATAGAAGTGACGCATACGATCTTCTGGAGAAATATAAATAGGAGTGACTTGACCTCTATATGTATTTGTACCAATAAGTGTTCCGGCCTTTGGTAAATCGAGAGGCGCAGGCGCTGTACCAGAGGCTGATTGTTTAAGCTGTGGAGCCGTGTGGTGAATATTCGTTGCTGGAAAATGCAAACAAGTCGTCATTTCCTCAATATTCAAAATCATTTTTTCATCTCCTTCAAAAGTGCGCAAAGAAAACTGTTCTAAAACTTGATTCAATTTCTTTGGTGCCACTCGTGTCCATTTTATGCGATTACCAGAGCCGAGTTCAAATTGATTAAAACTAGACTCCAAATCCGACAAAATATTTTCTGCTTCACTCTGTGTAGCAGCCGAAGCAATAATACGGATATTTATAGCCACGAAAGGACTCTTTAGTTTGCGAGTGAAATTTTCTATAGTAGCCTGATCTAAAGCCTGTGATCGTTTAGCTTCTCCTTCTTTTTCTTTATCAATTTTTTCCTGACCTTTGAACATGCCGAGTGCATCTTTAAAAATCATTCCGCCGATAGATTGATCAATTTCCTTCAAAACTTCATTTATCTTTTTTCCTTTTCTTATTTTTTCCAAGGCTTTATTACATTCCTTTGCATAGCCTTCTTCTCTTTTACCAATAACCAACTGGATAGCAGCACCTTCCCCTTGTTTATCAACATTTGAAAATGCATTCAACAGTGAATTAAGTGGATCCGTATCAAAATCCTCATATGCCTTCAGAGGATATAAAGCGTGTTTCGAAAGGCTGGCGTACGAAGCAACAGAAACGCCTTTTGGATTAAAGACATTGTAATCATCGGAATGTTCCAAGACATGAGCATTTGGAAACATAGACATGATTTGTTTTTCAAAAAGACCTTTACGAGTTTCTGGAACTGAAACATAAAAGATGAATTCATTACTTCCATTTGCATTAGCGATTTCTACAGTGAACCAGCCAGGATTTTTTGAATCGTCAGATATAGAAAGCATACCAGCGTAGAATTGTTCCATACCAGAAATGAGTTCGCTTAATTGTTTTTTATTTTCTTCTTCTGATGTTTCTGGTAGAGAAACTTCAAATAGACACATGTGCAAAGGTTTCCAAAGTGGATCACTTTCCCTGAGTCCTTGGATCGAGTGTCCACTAGCTATAAATTGCACCAAGAAACGGTGAAAGTCGTCGTAGATGTGAGGATTATTCATTTTTTCTACAACATGAATTGCATTTCTAATTCCATGTTCTTCCAACACTCCTAACAAATGTTCCATCTGACTATCATGAGTCTCTGGTGAGAGTTTTAGAACTATTTCTGTGGCTTCGTGGTCTTTGAGAGCATATTCTGGTCTTAAAACTTCAGATGGTGTTGTTCCAGCGTATTGGTTAACCACATCAGTTGCAGCCTCATGTTCAGTAAGTGATTCACCATTGTCTCGTGCATCCAAATGTCTCTCTGCAACTGCTCCACGAACTCTGGCTAATTCCTCATGAGGATTTCCGACTGGTTCACGACTTTCAAAAGAGAGTGGTTTCATATGAGGTAAAGTATATCACAGTGAAATTATGTCACTAATAGTTACTTATCCTCGATTATGATCAACAAGTCTTTCAACTCCTTCTTTTTCTTTTAAAACAGAAATAACCCTTCCATTATTTTCAGGGTTTTTATATGTTAATTTATCATCACCTTCACCAATAGGTTCTTGATTTGATTGTTCAAATTTTTCAAGTCTCATCGTGTATGTAGTTTACCACACCAATGACTCTTAATCGAAACAATTTGACAATCAACATGATTCGATGTTATAGTGTCTCTTGAATTCGGTTTTGTTTGCGGTAAAAATAAACAAATCAACCAGCCGTCTCACGCGAACAAATTTCAATGAGAAGAAGCCGAGGTCGACTGCTTCTCGACAAACTTCAGTGATAATCTAAATCAAAGACAACCCCTGTGGCTCAAATGGTGGAATTGAGCCACAGAGGTTTTAGCGGACAAACTGATACTTTGCATCGCGCGGGTTACCCGCGCGTGCAAGGCGACCTTTCACTACTAATTTAACTAGATATCTTGTCGCAGTCGCATCAGACACATACAGAAGTTTCTGAACATCGTCATTCGTAATAATTTTCTTCTTTTGAGCAAACACCATGATCTTATCTAACTTCCTCTGTTTATTGAATTGGATATTAGCTTGAGCTTTGATGAGTAGGCTTTTAACAAATCCTGTTTGATTAAATTGCGCCGACGATTGCGTTTGCGGTGCTTGCGGAGTCAGTGGCGTCGGCGCAGACGGTGATGAAATTTCGCCCGCAGAAACAGTATTTTCAGGCTCTTTTTGAACTTCCGATATACTGCTTTTTGCCGTATTTACCACACCATTTTGATCTTCTACAGGAATAGGGGTTGGGGCGTTTATAGGCAATTCTGGGGCTTCAGGTGGCAAATCGGTAGATGTAGAGCTATTTGGCTGACTAGTTGACTCGGAAACTAGTTTTTCCACCTCATTTGCTTGAGAATCCGCTGATACCGTTGGTATTATGGGCGCCACATCTTGTTGTATCTCATCAGGTTGCATAGAAATATTTTAACACGTTTTGCACAACTTAATTTTGCAAGTAAAACCACCATTTTACATATATTCTTGATGATCAAATTTCTTCCTTGCAAATCGACCTGCAAGCAAAACTATACCTTCGGTTTGAAATCCTCCGCATTAGAAAGCTTGTATCTGATGAATTTTGATGATCCTCCTTCTGGTTCTATTTTCAACAACAATCCTTGAGCATCTCTTGAAAAAAAAGATCATTCTGTTGTTTCTTTCCTTGAGAAAATCCGCCATGCAAGATAAATTTAGTTTTAGTCTTTGTCATATTAAAATAATTTTCCGCCAATGATCGCGGTTTGCTTATCAGGCGTAACCAATATCACTTTTCCATCTTTATCAGGTACCCCAAGTGTAAGCACCTCTGATTCAAAAGGACCTATTTTACGAGGAGGAAAATTTACCACACCAAGTACAAGTTTTCCGACAAGTTCTTCTTTCTTATACAGTGACACAATCTGAACTGAAGAATTTTTGACGCCAACCTCTGCACCAAAATATATTTTAAGCTTATATGCAGGTTTTCTGGCTTCAGGAAAATCATTCACTTCAATAATCTTACCTACTCTAATATCTAATTTTTGAAAGTCTTCAATGGTTGCCATTTTATTAATTTAAAGCCACATATTTACCTTCGCTAATTACATCAATGTTACCATCGACAACCTTTAGGGCCGATTGATCATCAAGTGCATATATTTTTCGTGTCAGTGTCTTAGCAACTTCCCTTGCCTTCTCTTCCATACGATTTGGAAAGAATGGCGAGTTTAAGTGTGGAAGAAAATAGAAATCAACATAATTCAATCCGTCCATAGGATTTTCTTCCATATCATCTCCATAAATTATCTGGGATAGTCTCAATGCAAGATCAGGATTAGTAACCATACTGCCAGCACTTGATCCGGCATACACCTTTGTCTTGAGTAACTCGGGAAGAATTTTTGCGAGGCCTGATTTATTTATCCACTTCATGAGGTGATATGTGTTACCTCCATTGAAAAACAAAACATCTGCCTCTTCTAGTTGAGGCTTCCAGATGTCTTCTGGAACGGCAGAGATATCAACAATACTTACCGACTTGAAACCTTGTTTATGGATATTATTGAGATCATTAATGAACCACTCCTTATCTCCAGTCTCGACATTTGAGGCTGTGGGTATAAAAGCGACACTGGTATCGGCAGGCTTTTTTCCGACCAAATCAAAAAGTGCTTCTGAGATTAATTTATTGGTTAGCCCTGATGACGTAAGAAGTAGTTTCATAATACAATTATAACATGTTCAGTAAATCATCTTTCCACCCACGTCTTTCTGGCGTACTTAAGAATAACTCAGATGGACAAGTTGTTTTCAGATTAATTTCACAATGACCAAATATTCTGTCTTTTGAAACTTGAGGATAATTATTTTTAATTAGACCAGCAACAACCTCTAGTTCTTTCTTATCTGGTGCGGAATACTCATGATCATCATCAATGCAAATAGCTATACTTCTACAATTTATATCCCATTTACCAGCCTGCCAACCAATTTCATTGTCATTCAGTAACCGATCACACGTGCCATCTGCACGGATTATCCAGTGATATGGCCAAAACACTTGCTCCCCATTACGTATATGATCAGAGTAAATAGGCTCTCTTTTTTTACGTTTTGCGTAAGCTGGTGCATATAGACGTACAAGCTCAATTGCCGATAATCGCTCTTTCGAAAGCCCTTCCGGGTTACTAGTATGGTGTATAATAATTGTATCTATAGGCTTTCGTTCTTGATTCCATTTTTTTCCACTTATTCCGAGAGCAACTTTGCCCTCTCTTAATTTTTCTTCAAAAAAAGAATATACAACATCTTTCAGTTTATTAACCTCGGTCTTATCATGAGAGCGTAAGACATTCAAAGCTTCAATTATTTGTGGTACCTCATCATACCAAAAAGGATTTTGGATTTTCTTTTCCCATTCTATTATGTCAAATAATTTTATAGTCATTTAATTATCTAGCGAATAAACATCTAAAGCAACCTCTTCATATGGATGCGCCGACTTAATAGCATTGATCACATCATCAACTAGATAAGCTTTGCATATTACCTCAATTCTATCTTCTTCTACAGATTCAAGATTACCAACTTTCCCTATATGTGGATTAGCACCTGCTTCTGGCTTAAATCTACCAGTTCCACGAATAGAAAACGAACAAAATGAGTATTTACCTAGTTGTCCAGCACCTGCATTACCAATAGCTTCTCGTACTTGGTCCGCATGTGATAGTGGAACATAGACTACAATTTTTTTATTCTTAACCATATAGCTATTCTACTCGAAAATTTACTTCTTAGAAACCATATACACCAATATAAATTACCTGATTACTACCAATAGTTCGAATCTCTGACCCATCGAGGTGTAAGAGATTTGAACCAACTTCAGAGAATGGCTATAAATATAGGCTCTCGAGTCTACCGATACTAAAAACTGTTGGCGGAGGGTAAGAGATTTGAACTCTTGATACCCGTTAAGGTATGCCACCTTTCCAAGGTGGTGCACTAGACCACTATGCGAACCCTCCATACATATATAGATTACTTGTTATAAATTAAATACACAACTTTATCGATAGACGCTGTGATCACCAATTTTCAAAAAGCGAACCCCTCCTCTATCAGCATAAGTAAAGACGATTCGCATTGTGTAATCAACAGAAAAGGAAAAGTAGTCGGCCAATTGACCCTTGAGTTTATGTGTCCTCAATGAAGAATGTTTTTGATTCTCAATAAATAAATCAATCTTCTTTAGTGCATGATCACCAGTCTTTTTGTCTAACCGCTCGAATTGTTTAACAAAACCTGGAGAATAAACGATCTTAAGCATGCTTCTTCTTTTTTAAGATCTCTTTTAGATCACCAGTATAAAATAATCCGTTATCAATATCTTTAGAGGCTTGTAATATTTCATCGATTTCCCACTGCTCCTGCAGCTTTCTAACAGCCTTACGTATAGCCTGAGCACGATTCTCTACATCTCCTACAGAAATCATGTTGTCTATAAATTTTATGAGTTCTGTGGGCATTGGCACTGATATTGTAGTCATAATTTATATATATTATCTTATATGACATAATAATACATTATCATATATCTGAAATCAATACTACCTCTTTGTGAAAATTTTATCGTTTCTTTAGCAAAATTTGATCATTTCTTTATCAAAATTTTATCAGTTCTTTATCGCCATCATTTATCCTATATGCATGATCAATATAAACATAGATACATTTCATGCTCATCCACCAATCCACATCATGGCCAGTTATTCCATATCTCCGCAAGGACTAACTCCGTCAGAAGTTAAAAACGCTTATCACTTACCAACAACTGGTGGATCTGGAACTATTGCTATAGTTGACGCTTTCAATAGTCAAACTATAGAAAACGACCTTGGCGTTTTCAGTAAACAATTTTCTTTACCAGCTTGCACTACGAAAAATAAATGCTTAGAAATCCACGAGATGAACACAAAATCAAAAAGTGACTCTGGTTGGTCTACAGAAACGGCTTTGGATGTTGAATGGGCTCACGCCATAGCTCCACAATCAAAAATTCTACTAATAGAAGCTAGTAGTGACAGTGGTACAAATCTTTTAAAAGCTGTCGATTATGCTGTATCCAGAAAAGACGTAGTTAGCCTATCCATGAGTTGGGGTGGCGATGAATTCAAAGGCGAGACAGATCTAGATAAACATTTTGTTAGCTCATCGGCCTCACACCCAATATCCTTTTTTGCCTCGTCGGGTGATGATGGTACTGGAGCAAGTTGGCCAGCCGTATCACCTAATGTCATAGCAGTAGGTGGAACCAGCCTAAACATAAGTAACAATGGGTTATTTATCTCTGAAAAAGCGTGGACTGGAAGCGGTGGAGGTGCCAGTCTTTATGAAAATGAACCGACTTATCAGGTCTCATATTCTATCCCACGGACAAATGGCAAAAGAGCTATACCTGATGTCTCCTTTGCGGCAGACCCTGTTCATGGTTTCTCTGTTTACCAAGGCAAAAGATGGTCAATAGTAGGAGGTACTTCAGCTGGTGCACCACAATGGGCTGCCATAGCCTCACTTTCTACAGGTTCAAAAAAATCTATACAAAATACTACTAGTGCTGGGATAACATCTGCAAAATTATATACAGATAAAACAAATATTCTTAACAATTTATTTTTCCGAGATATTGTCAGTGGAAAAAACGGCACCTGTACTTATTATTGCCAAGCCAGAACCAGATACGATTATGTAACTGGTCTTGGATCACCTCTCACCTATTTGTTTTAACTACTTTTTTCAGTCTATTTTACTGTACTTTCATCTTGACCAGCTGGAGTTGTAACCACACCAAATGATTTAACCATAGTTGTAAAATCATTATCTGATGAAGTTGTTATAGCTTTGTTGTTATTCTGAGCCTGGATAACATTTGAACCAGTTAGACCTTTAGTTGAAGGCGCGAGAGCTATAGAAGCAAATGAAAAGATGTAACATACATCACCTTGCTGAAGTGAATACATGTGATTAAAATAAACACGACCTTGAACTGTATTACTCATAGTAATTGAGTTGAATATATTTGTACCAACTTTTACACTACTACGACTTTGAATTGTCGTAACTGGTGGAAAAGCACAAGTTCCTGAAAAAGCTTGGATGTTTGCTTGGAGTGTAGCCACTGTTGAAACCTGTGTCTGATCAACTGGAATAACGAAAGTAACACCAGCATTTGCTTCTTCCTTTTCCCATGTACTAGGATAATTTACAGAAAAACCAAGCTCAGCATTTTGGTATTGAGAAACTGATCCAGAAACCTTTGTTGTCTCTGATACGGCTACAGGAGTACCTGGTTGTGCGACACTAGTTGGAGATGAGACTCCACTGTTGTCAATTGGTGCTGGTGTACCACCTCTGCGCATCCACACGCCGACCAAAATAATAATAACAATGACAATAATACCTATAATAATATTCTTGATTGATTTCATAATAATTAGAATGAATTAAGTAAGCTTATGAGTAAACTAATAATCTGCGTGATTATAATAGACTAATATACCACAACCTTAAAGCTATTGACCATACCCTCAAAAACACTCAAAACTGCCTCCAAATCAGTCTGATGTTGTGCGTCATACCTTGCAATCAAAGACTGATCACCAACATACAAACCTGCACCATTTGAACCATGATCAAGTAAATCGATATGATAACAATAACTTCCAGATGTCATATCATATGCCAATTCCCTGTAAATATTACCAGCGGCCACATCACCCCCTTCCTGTCTATTAAATGTATAACCATTCGCTGTAACGGTTGCCAATTTTGCATTTATTACATCTGGACATGTTGAGGACGCGACTACACTTATCTTTACATCATCCAATAGTGGCCAATGAAAATATTTATCTTTTGGAAAAGCTACTATCAATGTTCCAGGTGTTCCAGTGTTAATAACTAGATCTTTTGGATATTGAATACTGTAACCAAGTTCATTGTCTGTATATGTCGTCCATAAAGTCGTGCCTATGGTCGAAGTTGCAGGATCGAGTTGAGACATGTCTGTCAATCCAAAATAATCAGGCGAAGAGCTCGCAGAATCAACCACTTCACCCACCGATGAAGATGCCAGAAGTTGTGGTGGTAAGGCTACATGTCTAGTATAAGTAAAATTAACCGCAAACTGATACAAGAAAGCTACGAGTATACCTAAAACTATCAAACAAAGAACATAGATTATAATTTTTCGCATAAATAACATTGTAGCATGTCTTCTGACATGAGCCTGTTCACAATCTTGCACCAGAAGTTCTCATATGCTATATTGTCATGCAATGAAGTCTCTCCTACCTTATATCCAGATATTGCTGTCCGTATTTTTAATTGCAGTTATCCTTATTCAACGCACTGGCGCACAAGTTGGTGGCGCTTTTGGTGGTAGTGATAACCTAAGTTCTGCATATCACACCCGTAGAGGTCTGGAAAAGTGGCTCTTCATTGGCACAGTTATCATCGCTATCCTATTTGCTGTTTCAGCTTTGATCAACCTTATCTAGTTTTTTATTCCTAATCACTTCCGTGATTGAACAACCCCAAAAAGAGTTCCGTCTAAAACGCGGCGATCATATATTGAATTACATATCAAAATTCTCAGCAACAGAGAGGGCTATTTTTAGTGCATTTGTCATAATTACTTGTATATCAGCCGTCCTTTTAACTATCAAAGCTAGTGACTTATTTAAAACTGAGATACCAGCCGTTGGTGGCGAACTTCGTGAAGGTGAAATTGGTCTACCTCGTACAATCAACCCAGTACTTGCTGTTTCAGATACAGATCATGACATTTCAGCTCTAGCTTACACAGGTCTTACCAGATATGAACATGGCTCATTTGTATCAGACCTCGCATCAACATGGACCATTTCAACTGATGGTTTAACATACGATTTTATTCTTAAACCTCATATAAAATTCCAAGATAACAATCCTTTAACCACTGATGATGTCGCTTTTACTATTCAAAAAATTCAAGATCCAGCTCTCAAAAGTCCTCACCAAGCAGATTGGGCAAATGTAACAGTCAAAGTAATTTCTTCAACAGAAATTCAATTCATACTCAAACAACCGTACAGTGGTTTTTTGGCCAACACTACTATCGGTATCATTCCTAAACATATTTGGGGTGGAGTTAGTGATGATCAATTCATCTTCAGTCAATACAACATAAATCCAATAGGATCTGGCCCATACAAAATTTCATCTATCAACAGAGATTCTAGTGGTATACCAACTTCATATAATCTTGAACTTTGGAATGGTTACTACGGACTCCATCCTTTTATAAAGGTGATCTCTTTCTATTTCTATTCAAATCAAGACAAAGCTCTTTTGGCTCTAAACGGTGGATACATAGATTGTGTTCCTTCAATTAATCCATCTGTAGCATACAAGCTCGCTTCAAATACTGCAGAAAGTTACACAGTGCTCGATGCTCCTCTACCCAGAATCTTTGGCGTATTTTTCAATCAAAATCAATCAACTGTTCTGGCTGATCCAATAGTTCGTACTGCTCTCGATATGGCTACAGACAGAAACGCTATAGTAAAAGAAATACTTTATGGTTACGGTATACCAGATCATGGACCAATTCCATCACAATTACTTTCTGATATAAATCAAAACAATCACACAATTTCAACAACTTCATCAGAGAATAATTCTGCAGATATTTCAGGAGCCCAGATTTTACTTGAAAAAAATGGTTGGAAAAAGAACCAAAATGGTATATATGAAAAAAAGCCATCAAAAACGAAAACAGCTTCGACCACCCTTTCATTTGATATATATACTGCTGATTCACCTGATCTAGTCGCCACTGCAAAAATGCTAAAAGACCAGTGGAGTAAAATTGGTGTGCAAATAGATGTTCAGATATTTGATTCTTCAGATTTGTATCAAAACATAATTCGTCCTCGTAAATACGATGCATTACTCTTTGGTGAACAAATCGGCAAAGATCGTGACTTATACGCCTTCTGGCATTCTTCACAAAGAAACGCTCCAGGACTAAATGTTGCTCAGTATTCAAATAGTAAAGTTGATGCTCTCCTTTCTGATATTCGTTCAACAATCAGTACAACAACCCTTTCCTCAGATTATACAAAACTTGATCAATCTATTCGTGCTGATATGCCGGCTATATTTCTATATTCTCCTGATTTTATATATGCAGTACCAAAAGCTCTCAATGGTATTCACATAGATTCAATCGTCACACCAAGTGATCATTGGAATACAGTATCAGATTGGTATATCGAAACAGAAAAAGTATGGAACATTTTTACAAGAAATTAAACTGACAAAAATAATTATTAACATTATAGATCTTAAGATTTTATAGACCAACAAAAATGAACAACGAAAATAACAAACCAAATATCGCACCAAAAGTGCCTGGCCAACAGCCACCAAAAAGACCTTACTTTAATCGTTTCAATAAAACACGAACGATCACTTCATCATCAACTCCAGGAGCTTTTGCACCGAAGCCGGCAGGTCAAATCGCCAGCAACGGCCACCGCGTAGTTTTAGGTCGTGGTGCTCGCAAGATAGCCCCTTTCCGAAGACCTGCGACTAGTCAATTCCGCGCTCGTCCACAAGCTACAGGAGGAGTTGTAACGCCTGCACACGCAGGAACACACTCACATACACACACGCCTTCAGTCTCAACTATATCATCCGCAGTTAAGCATGCATCACTTCCTGATAAACATGTCGCTGGTAGTCGTATGAATATCGTTAGACCTGATGCGGCTCGATCTATTCGCCGTGGACCAAACAAGCCAGTCATGAGACGTGATGGTGATGTCATTCCACCACTTGCTCCAGAAACAGTTCGTATCATTCCACTTGGTGGCGTTGAGGAAATTGGTAAAAATATGACCGCTATCCAATATGGCGATGACATTATCGTTATCGACATTGGTTTTCAATTCAAAGACGACGATACACCTGGTATTGATTTCATTTTGCCAAATACAAAATACCTCGAAGAACGCCAGGACAAGATTCGTGCAGTTATTATAACTCACGGTCACCTAGACCATATCGGAGGTATTCCATATATCATGCCTCGAATCGGTAATCCACCTCTTTACACCCGTCTTCTTACTTCAGTCTTGATCCAAAAACGCCAGGAGGAGTTTGCGCATGTACCAAAGATCGACATACAAATCGTCGAGAAGAATTCGACTATTACTGTAGGTAAACTCAAAGTCAGATTCTTCGCGGTGACACACACTATCCCTGATGCAATGGGTATCATCATCGAAACTCCCTACGGCTCAATCGTCCACACTGGCGACCTCAAACTTGACCATGTCGACGGTGTTCCTACAGATAATGAAGTAGCTGAATATGAGCGTGCATTTCCTATAGTAACCGGCGGTGTCAATCAATTCGGCAATCCGGTCGCTAGCCCTACAAATGTACTCATCCTCATGGCCGATTCAACCAATGTAGAAAACCCAGGTTTTTCATTGTCAGAAAAAGTTGTGCACAGAAACCTTGAAAATATCATCAAAGGTATGACTGGACGACTCATTATCGCAACATTCTCATCTCTCCTCGAGCGCCTCCTTAAAATCGTCGAGTTTGCAGAGCTCCACGGCAAAAAAGTCATCGTTGAAGGACGCAGCCTCAAACAGAACATTGAGATTTGTAAACATCTCGGTCTTCTCAAAGCAAAAAAAGAAACGATCATATCAGTTGACGACATAGACAAATATCCACCAGATCGGATCGTAATAATCTCGACTGGCGCACAGGCTAACGATTTCTCTGCTCTTGTCCGTATGTCTCAGAAGACTCATGCAAAAATCAAGCTCACCCCACGCGACACTATCGTCCTTTCGTCATCAGTAATTCCAGGTAACGAGCGTGCTATTCAGAAGTTAAAAGATAACCTCTCACGTCAAGGTGCAAAGATTCTCCACTACAAAATCGCTGATGTTCACTCATCAGGTCACGCAAATCGCGATGAAACAGCTTGGATTCACCGTGCCATCAAACCAAAATTCTTCATGCCTCTCCACGGTTATCACTACATGTTACGTACTCACTGTGATATTGCCAAGGAAGCCAACGGACTCCTCGAAACAGATGTGGTCGTTCCTGATAATGGCAACGTCATCGAGATCTGCGAAAAAGGAACTAAGCTCCTCAAGTTGAAGGAAAAGGCTCCATCAGGACTCGTCCTCGTCGATGGTTTCTCTGTTGGCGATGTTCAGGATGTTGTTATTCGTGATCGCCAAGCACTTGCACAAGACGGTATATTCATCATCTTTGGTATCATGAATGCCCAGACTGGTAAGCTCAAAAAATCTCCAGATATAATCTCTCGTGGTTTCGTCTATCTTCGTGAATCACAGGAACTCCTTCATGAAGTACGTCTACTTATTCGCGAGACTTCAGATGCTTCAACGAAAGGCATGAATCCTTTCAACCTCGATATAGTCAAAGAAAATATAACTGACGCTGTCCAGAAATATCTCCTCCAAAAAACAGCAAAAAGACCGATGGTTATTCCGGTTATACTTACGATATAGTAGTTAGTAAAAAAGCGCCGCGTGGCGCTTTTTTAAAATTATTGCAGCGCGTCAATCTGCGACTGTATACTGTTGCTATTAAAATAAGCCAGATTCAACACACTGTTACCGTATGCAGTTGCTCCAGTGACATAACCGCAAGCTTGACCTGAATAGTACTTACAAGCAGCGTTTTTTTGAGCTGAATAACTAGTTGAGTCTGCACCAAGATCTGCCATAAATATAGCTTCGGCCATGATAGCGTGTGCCGGATTCCATGGATTTGGAGTATCAGATAAACTAAGTTCACTAGTGATGCGATTAACCAGAAGCGTCCAGGTTGATGGAATGAACTGTGCAGGACCCATAGCACCACCCCAACCAAGTCCACCTAACTGACATGACACAACCGTCTGATATGGATTAAGTCCAAGGGCTTTTGTAATATCCATAAAAATCGGCACATCACGAGTCGGTTTCATTACTTTTGAAACAACGGTTCCATTAGTGACATAAACACCAGAACCGGTACTTGCATCAGTCAAATAACATTTTCCAACATTACCACCAAGGTTTGATTCTTGTTTCAAAATTGCCAACAGAAATGCTGGAGGAACGCCTGTTTTAATCGAAGCTGTTTGTGCATATTGCAAAGCGGTTCCAAAAGGAATCGGGTTCGATCCGCCAGCTAGGTTAAAGAGTGCCGCACGGATCTTTCCGGCAGTGGCCGCTTTTTCTGCAACAACAGCATTGTAGGCTTTTTCATTTCCTTTACTAATAGATAACAATTGTTTTTGCTGAGACTGATCTGCTTGAATAGCATTTTCCTGTTGTTGAATTGCATACCTTGCATCGGTTTCCTTATTCTGACGGACTGTCAGAGCGTCTTTTTCCGCAGATGTAGAAGCTTGATCGCTACGCAATGATGTAAAAGTAGTTTCTAAACTTTGTTGCAATGAATCAAAAGTATCAACATCTTTAAAGAAACCAGCTACTGTAGATTGAGATAATAAAACTTCTGGTAATGAATATGTATCCATTTCTCTAGTCTTACGCAGGAGGTCAGCTAAAGTCTGTTTACCTTTATCAATATTATTTTCTAAATCTGCAATGTGGTTTGTCTTATCTTGTATATCATTACCCAGAGTTTGTATAAGTAAGTTTTCGGCTTTTATGTCGAGTTGTGCCTTTTTTATTTTGGCAGAAAGAACGGCTATAGCCTGTGATAAAGAGGCACTTTGACCTTGAGCCGCCAGAAGCTGTTGCTGTGCTACAGCCTCATCAGCGAGTACTTGTTGAAGCTGTGCCTGACACGCAATCTTCTCGGCAGGAGTATTACATTGAGGGGTTAAAGAAGTCTGTGCGTTAGTTACATACGGTTGAACAAAAAAAGGAATAGTGAACAAAAATCCTGTAATAAAAAAATAGTGACCGCTTTTCATTCTTATATTCATTCCATTAATTATAGCAAAAAAACTCTCCACTCGGGTGATTTTAGCTTATTTCTGAACAATTTTATGGCTCAATTTAAGGGAACAGAATGAGTCTTAGGTGGTAGATAATTTTAATTTAGCCACTTCAGTTGACTGAAGTGCCGAGTTTTTCTAAACTATACCCTCGAGTAAAAATACATAGACAAAAACACCCTAATAGACTGGAATAATCCAGACGCCTACAGACTAGTAAATACTAGTTTAATTTCTAAAACCCGTCCAAAGTTTGCCTTATTTTTTTGCTTCCTTCTTTTCAGCCTTGTCACCTGCAGGAGCAGCAGCTTCATCACCTTCCTTAACCTCCTTACCCTTTGCTTCAACTTCGATAGCTGACATATCAATTGCTGCTGGAGCTTCTTCCTTTTCTTCACGAGGCTCTGCAACAGAGGTCACAACTTCATCAGGATTGATTTTGAGCTCAACACCATTTGGAAGAACTATATCCTTTGCACGAACTACATCTGAAAATTCTACAAGCTTTGAAATATCGATTGAAAGTTCGTGTGGGAGATCGCGAGGGGCAGCTTCAATTTCAACTTCACGGTGAACTTTAACGAGAATACCACCTTTATCTTTTACTGCTGGAGCGATGCCAGTGTAAACAAGGTGAACATGAACTTTAACCTTCTTTCCTTTTTCAATAACATAAAAATCGGCATGACGAGGTTCGCCTGTGAGAGGATGAATATCTACTTCGTGAATGAGTGCTTCGTGTTCATTTGAGCCTTCTTTGAGGATGATAACTGATGATTCACCAGCCTTTTTCCAGATTTTCTTGAATTCTGCAAGAGGAATTGAAATGGATGTTGAAGCTTCCTTTGGGCCATAAAAGACCGCAGGCATAAGGTTTTTAGCCCTCACTTCGTCCAATTTTCCAACAATACTGCGTTTTTCTACGTTTAATGTAAGCATTTGAGTCAATAAATAATATAGTAAGAATGTTGGGCTATTATACACGAAGCATTAGGAATGTCAAAACATTAATCGATTGGATTATTATATACCCTTACGTTATCGAGAAGACCATCAAAACCGTTACCTGGACCATAGTATGCAGAATTACCGAAAGAAGTCGGACTAAGAGGCCCATAATAACCAGAAAAATCCTTAGTAACGAATGAACTTAAGTTTCCATTAATATATAAACTTTCTTTTTTTGTAAGAGTATTCCAAGATACCAATATATGCGACCACTTCATAGAAGGTAGTTTAGTTGTAAATGAGCCTTGTGTAACATTTCCATTATTATTAATCACAGTTTGAAACCAACCACCAACAATAGGTATGGAACTAGCATTTGATCCCTCAGGGTAAATCCAAAAAGATACAGCTAAGCCATTATTTGGAAAAGTTGGATGGGAATCCGAACCAACTGGAAAAAATGATGAGTACGGGATACTACACACCATACCCTCTCCAAGCGAAATAGCGCCGCCACTTACACCACCGGAAACTGCCGTAACTCCACCAGTGCAAGTCATTGGCATATTATACTGAGAGTTACTTTTCTCAGAAGTGACCACACTTCCAACGCTATCAGTATTAAAATCATATAAAGCTATAGCGTTAGCTCCATATGCATGATAAGTATGGTCGTCGAATTGTAGTCCTGCACCAATATTACCCTTCTGTCTCGCATCCTGAAGCGCCGCCAAAACAACTCCGGAGAGCAATCCAATAATAGAAATAACCACCAATAGTTCTATGAGCGTAAAACCTCTACTTCTTGATTGTTTGATCATATTATTATTGAAAATGCGCCGATAATTACAAGTAATTAAAAAAGAAAATACTTAAGGATCAGAAAAGTCACCAAAAAATTACATCCGGCACTAGCAAACAAGATTACTCGTGTTGAGAGTGGCAATTGTGCGGTGAGAGTCTTTGTTTTCATATTTTTTTAAGTTTAAAATTAATGGAGCACGTAGAAATACATGATAAAACCTGTGGCGATAAAATTGATCATGACGATGGCAATGAGGAATACCTTGGCACCAGAATCACTACTGATGATACCGTGACGAACGAGCCAGTTTGCCATACCGACATTTGATGAAGCACCAGATGAAGGAGCGTAAACATTACTCATCAAATTGGCTCCATGACTCGCACCTGAGTTACGATTATTGTAACGTGGGTTATTATCTATATCTGATTCAAATTCTATGTCTGACATATATTTATTATATCATTAAGCATTACCAAACCACCTACAAGTTGTTCACAATCCTCAACTTTTCTTCAACGACCCTTTGCATAGCCAATTTTGCTGGTTTGAGGAACTTATACGGAGCCACTTCATCATGATTATCTGAAAGCGACTTCACCAACCCTGACCTGTAAGCTAAACGAAGTTCAGTGTTTACATGCACAACAGCTACACCATTTTTAATTGATTTTTCAATATCATCTGCAGTATTACCAGATGCACCATGTAAAACCAGAGGGATTTTGACGGCTTCGGCAATCTCTTTTACGCGTTTCGTATTCAGAGCCGGGTCACCCCCTACGACAACTCCGTGGATATTTCCTACAGCTGGAGCGAGCATATCTACACCAGTTTCAGTGACGAACTGTAGAGCAACTTCAGGTTTGGTCATATTTACATCGCCGACGATAGCGCCAGCAGGAATCTCACTCAAAACTTTCGATGAAGTACCGATAAATCCGAGCTCACCTTCTACTATCACATCACGACCACTGGCACGAGCATAATCCACACACTTTTTTGTTATCTTTACATTTTCTTCAAAAGACAATTGGGCACCATCGAATATAACCGAATCGAAGCCTGCATCTATAGCTTCTTTTACCCTATCAAACGAATAGGTGTGATCTGCATTGATGAATATTGGTTGATTTCTTTCTTCGCGAATACTTTTTACTATAGCTACTGCTTGGCGAACACCAACATAATCTCTTTCGCCTTCAGATACGCCAATAATTACAGGAACATTGAGGGCTTGCGCCGCATCAGCAACCGCCCAAATACCATCAAGCGTGGATATATTGAAATGACCAACTGCAGTTCCCTTATTTCGAGCCTCTTGGATGTATTCTCGTAACGGCAACATGATGTTACAATAATACCATGTTTAATAAGCAAATTGATATCCTTGCTATTGGTGACACAACCACTGACGCATTTATCCGACTCAAGGATGCCAGTGTTCACTGCAAAATCAACACAAATGATTGCGAAATTTGTTTACCTTTTGGTGACAAAATTCCTTTTGAATATGTAAAAATTGTAAAAGCTGTTGGTAATGCTGCAAATGCTGCTGTTTCTGCTTCACGATTAGGGTTACGTGCTGGACTTGTTTCAAACCTTGGTGACGATCAAGGTGGTAAAGATGACATGGCTGAACTTCAGAAAAACGGTGTTATTACAAAATTTGTAAAGATAAATGTAAACAAACCTAGTAACTATCACTTCGTACTTTGGTATGAAGTTGATCGAACTATTTTGGTTAAACACACTGATTATAATTATGCTCTTCCGAAATTCCCTGCACCAAAATGGATTTACCTCACATCTCTAGCTTCATCTACTTATAATTACCATCTGGAGATTGCAGATTACCTTGAAAAAAACCGTAGAGTCAAACTTGCCTTTCAGCCAGGAACTTTTCAGATGGAACTTGGTGTAGAAAAACTTGCACAAATATACAAGCGTACTGATTTATTTATAGTAAATGTTGAAGAAGCCCAGAGAATCATGAAAACAAAAACTCGTGACATCAAAGCTCTCTTGAAAAATCTAGCTGATCTTGGACCAAAAATGGTGGCTATTACAGATAATACAAATGGTGCATATCTCTACACTGGTGAGCATTACTATCATGTACCAATGTATCCAGATCCTCGACCGGCTTTTGAGCGCACTGGTTGCGGGGATGCATGGGCTTCAACATTCGTTTCAGCTTTAGCGCTTGGTAAAGATCCGCTCGAAGCGCTCATCTGGGCTCCAGTAAATCCAATGTCAGTGGCACAATTCGTTGGTGCTCAAGAAGGTTTACTCACTCGTGAACAATTACAATGGTGGCTTGAACGTGCACCAGAGGAATATAAACCAAAAGAAATATGAAAAAAATAAAAAAATACCGAGGTTTCACTCTCATTGAACTTTTGGTGGTGATTTCTATTATTGGACTTCTGTCCAGTGTAATTTTGGCGGCATTGAATAATGCAAGACAAAAAGGAGTGGTCGCTTCAGGAATAACTTTTGCAGATCATAACTATCACTTTCTAGGTATAGGATCATTGTTTATGTATAACTTTAACAATGATCCCGACAACAACACAGTAATTGATTCGTCTGGTAACGGACTAACTGCTAGCGTTAATTCTGGCTCTACCAGAAGTGCTGTAACTCCTTCTGGTTCTGGCAAGTCCCTATCTCTAAGTGGACAATATATTGATTTATATGGGGATAAACTAACTCAACTAACTAGTGCCATGACCTTAAACAGTTTTACTTATGGCGTATGGGTCAATGTATCAAGCGATTGCTCGAGTTCTCCTTATACTAGTTGTGCGCTTTTAACAATTAGTTACAATGGCGACAGTGATGATTGGGCGGAGTTATATATTGATGGTTCAAATTTAACTTTTGCTAGCCCTGGAATACTCCCTCTCTTTTCAGCCAATCAAAGTATACAAAAAAATAAATGGCAGTATGTAACTCTAAGCTGTAAAATTAGTAGCAATACATGCGCTGGTTATCTAAACGGTAAAAGTATTGGCAACATAAACGGTCTAGAAGGTATGCCTAATATTAGTAATATAAATGAGATTATGGTTGCTCAAGGTAATTACACTGGTTTGATAGATGATGCAAATTTTTATACCTCCGCACTCTCCGACGGACAAATTAACGAGATTTATGCAGAGGGACTAAAGACTCATCAATTGGCCCAGAAATAATTTACTTGAAAATAGTCATTTTAGTGACTAAAGTTAACTAAAATCCTTCAACATTTCCTCCTTCACCTCTTCAAATTTTCCATCGAGAATAGCTTGGCGTAAACGCTTTACAATATTCACCAAAAAATACAGATTGTGCACTGACAAAAGTGTTGCACCTAACATTTCTTTTGCACGGAAGAGGTGTGCCAGATAAGCTCTTGAATAATTTTTACAGGTGTCACATTTACAATTTGAATCAAGTGGACCAAAGTCGTCCTTAAATTGTGCATTTAAAAGATTCAAACGTCCATTGCCAACATAAGCTGCACCAGTACGCGCCAACCGAGTCGGTGCCACGCAATCAAAAGTATCAACACCATTTGCGACGCCAAGAATAAGATCGACCGGTTCACCGATACCGAGAAGATGTCTAGGTTTATTTTCTGGTAATTCTTCACAGACCCAACGAACAGCTGTGCCAATATCATCTTTATCAAATGAACCACCTATACCGAAGCCGTCAAATGATTCACCACTCGAAAGCGTCATACTGCCGATATCCTTCGCGCTCATTCTGCGCAAATCCTCATGACGGCCTCCCTGAACTATTCCAAATAGTGCTGGAGAAGTTGCAGAATTTTCAATTTTCAATTTCGAATTTTCATTCAAACATCTTTCAGCCCAAAGCTTCGTTCTTTCAACCGCTTTCTTTTGATATTCATAATCAGCACCCGGCGTAGCACATTCATCAAAAGCAAAAATAATATCAGCACCAATATTGTGCTGTATTTCAATCGAACGCTCTGGAGTAAAGCGATGTTCTGAACCATCTATGACTGATTTGAAAGTTACGCCATCATCATCAATTTTCGCCATCATTGATTCAGAATCTTCTGATGATTTGTGATCAGATTGATCATTGATAATTGAAACTTGATCATTTTCTCCGACTATTTTCTTTCCTCTTCCTTTTACAGTTCCAAGTGAAAAAGCCTGAAAACCACCCGAATCAGTAAAAGTCGGACCAGACCAATTCATAAACTTACCAAGACCACCGGCGCGCTTAATTATTTCATCGCCTGGCTGTAAATAGAGATGGTATGTATTTGCTAGCACCGCTCCTGCGCCAACCTTATCTCGCACCTCATCAGTAGTTGTGGCCTTTACCGTCGCTTTTGTGCCAACAGGGATAAAAGCCGGAGTCTCAATGATGCCGTGGGCCGTTTTGATAATGCCCGCGCGAGCCAGTGATTTCGAACCGTCGGCATTGACCACTTTTGACTGAATAGTAAATTTCATAGTAATCAGTAAACAGTAAATGGTAAACAGAAAAAACGCAATCCCTATGTTATAATTCCTTTATGTCATCTACAAACAAAGTTCCTATAAATAAAAATAATAACCCGATTATTCGATCAGAAATTCATGCCAAAGAAGTTGAAACTCACCTAGAACGCATTCACCGTGAATTCGCGGATGGATTCGATTTTCTCTCCAGATATCCAAAATCGGTTACAATCTTCGGCTCATCACTTGCTGCAAAAGATAGTGAGCATTACAAAAAAGCTTATGAACTCGGTGGACGAATCGCTTCTGACCTCAAATACGCCGTCATGACTGGTGGTGGTCCTGGTATCATGGAGGCTGCCAACAAAGGTGCATACGAAGCAGATGGCGTCTCACTAGGTATGAATATCAGTCTGCCACATGAACACTCGGTCAATCCATATGTCACTCGTTCGATGAAATTCGCTTATTTCTTTTCTCGAAAAGCCATGATGGATTTTGCTGCAGAGGCATATGTTTATTTTCCGGGAGGCTTCGGGACTTTTGACGAACTTTTCAGTGTCCTCACATTGATCAAAACTGGAAAAATTCCACATGTGCCAATCATTTTGATGGATTCACATTTTTGGAATCCCTTCAAAGTAACAATTCAAAAAACAATGTTGGATACATATCATGCAATTGAAGACCGCGACATGAACCTCTTCCATGTTACAGATTCAATTGACGAAGCCTTAGAAATAATCAAGAAAGCGCCTGTAAGCGAATGGTGGAGAAATATAAACTAGTAATCAGAAATCTGTAAATAGTAAATGAAAACATCCCACATTTCTGCGGGATGTTTTCTTGCTTACTTACAGACGAGTAATATTTAAATTACTGCTTTGGGCGAGCCTCAGAAACAACGATCTTGCGACCATCGAGTTCTGAACCGTTGAGCTTCTCAACAGCTGTAGCTGCATCTGCATCATTAGCCATCTCAACGAAGCCGAAGCCCTTTGAACGGCCTGACATCTTGTCGATGATTACTGCTGCTGATTCAACTTCACCAGCCTGTTCGAAGTGCTTCTTCAGGGTGGCGTCGGTTGTACCCCAGGCAATACTGCCTACGAAAAGTCTCTTTGACATTTCTTTTATTACCCGCAACGGATCACTTATACAGTAAACGCGCTAGCGGAGCTCTCAGTCATTAATGCTAACGCGTATGTGACGAGAAACATACAGCGCTAGTAATATAACACAATCCTGCAAAATATGCAAGTTATGCAATTGATTGGCAATTTTGTCAACTTGACCGGCCCATTCGTATGGAATGTTGATTGTATACTTGTAAAATTAATACTGGTCTCTCAAGTGATTTCTTTAATATGTTCCAACGATCAAAATCTTTGTACATTTCATTTGCCATCCGAAAATAATACTCTTCTTGCTTTATGGATGCAATAATTTCAATAAAACCAACAATACGCTATACTAGACCCCATGGACAAATCGACCAATAAATACATCCCTACCATAGGCCTAGAGATTCACGCTGAACTCAAAACTGCTTCCAAGATGTTTTGTTCATGTGCCAACAACCCAGATGAAGAAAAGCCAAATGCCAATGTCTGTGCCATCTGTCTTGGTCATCCTGGAACTCTACCAGTCCTCAATCACGAAGCTATAAAAAGCGTTCTCAAAATTGGCCTAGCTGTAAATGGCAAGCTCGCTGATTTTACAGAATGGGATCGTAAAAATTATTTTTATCCTGACATTCCAAAAGGTTACCAGATCAGTCAGTATGCATACCCGCTCATTTCTGGCGGCACACTTGCTGGTATACAACTTGAACGCATACACCTAGAAGAAGACACGGCTCAGTCCACTCATGATACTCACGAAAAAAGTCTTGTGAACTTCAACCGTTCAGGTGTACCGCTCATGGAACTCGTGACCACTCCGACTATTCATGATGCAAAAACTGCAGTGGCATTTGCCAAAGAACTTCAACTTCTCCTCCGTTATCTAGGAGCCGGAGAAGCAAATATGGAAAAAGGTGAGATGCGAGTCGAAGCAAATATCTCTGTTGCCT
The DNA here is from genome assembly GCA_903902315.1 of uncultured bacterium. Classification (GTDB taxonomy): domain Bacteria; phylum Patescibacteriota; class Minisyncoccia; order Phycocordibacterales; family PALSA-1337; genus C7867-002. The sequence continues at coordinate 29,569 of CAIUUK010000043.1, forward strand.
CAGCCGAAGACACAGCTGCAAAGAAATTTGGTACAAAAACAGAAGTAAAAAACCTCAACTCATTCCGTGCCGTCGAAGGTGCTATTGCATTTGAAATTGAAAGGCAAATTGCGTTGATCGAGGCTGGCGAGAAAGTAAAACAAGAGACGCGTGGATGGCGAGCAGAGGCTCGGGCCGGAGGAGGCCATTCAAACGAGGGTCCGGCTGGCGAAACCTACTCACAACGTTCCAAAGAAAGCTCGCATGACTATCGCTATTTCCCTGAGCCCGATATACCAAAACTCAAGATCTCAGAAATCCCAGAATTTTCACATGATATTCTAAGTAAGGAATTAACTGACTCAAGTGATCAAGCGCTTTTGCCATGGGTTCGTCGTGAAAGATTCAAAAATGATTATGGTGCAACTGATAAAGAAGCTGAGGTTTTTGTAGATGATTTCGATGGTATGCTCACGAAGTATTTTGAGACTATCGTTGCAAAGCTCTCAAATAAAGATACAAAAAATGTCCGTCTTGTTTTAAACTATCTTCTTACTGACTATCTTGGTCTATTGAAGAAAACCCACGGATTAGATTGGTCAGACAAATTAAATTCGATTAAGCCTGAACATTTCGCAGAGCTTATAGATATGATTTCAGCTGGTGACATCTCATCTTCTGGTGCAAAGAAAATTCTCGCACTTCAGTTGACTGAAGTGAGTGAAAATAAAGAATCTTCCTTGTCACAGTCGCCAAAAATATTGGCTAAAAAACATGACCTTATCCAGAAAAGTAATGCTGCTGACCTTGAGCCAGCTATCGACAAAGTCATTGCTGACAATGCTGCTGTAGTTGCTGAATATCGTGCCGGAAAAGTTACTTCTATTCAATTCCTAATTGGCCAAGCAATGAAAGCCACAAAGGGTGCCGCAAATCCAGCAGTTATCAAAGAATTACTCACCAAGAAACTCGGTTAAAATAGCTCACTTCAGTCAACTAAAATGCCTGATTATTTCTTCTTCGCTTCCTCTTGAACATCTCTCGCAGCTTTGCGATATCTACAATAATCACAACCAGCTTCAGGCTTTGGCGGTTTTTCACTCATGAGACATGCTTTCATTTTTGGCAGTAAAGGCTCGATCCAATCTGAGTTTCCAGTATAAGGTATGAGATCGATATCGAATTCAAGTTTCGCATCAAAAGATGCGACATCAGTTTTTCCATTACAATAAACGAAGTACCCGATCGGTGAAACCGTGAATCCATTCTTGCGGAACAACCACTGATAAACTTCCATTTGACGTTTATAGCCTATCTGCCACTCTTTATCGAGAGTCACCTTCTCCTCTTTACTGGTCGATTTATAATCGACAATGATAAGTTCACCTTTTTCATTTATCCAAACATCATCGACAGCACCAGTGATGAGCAAGTTGGACTTTGGGTCGAGATAGGTAATGCCTTTGAAATTACTACGCCACATATCGAGGTCTTCATGCGCAAAAGGTATGACATCACGCACACCGAAAGCGTGCATGAGCGGATGAGGTCTCTTTTTTGCACGAAGTATGTCGAATTCTTTTTTGAGAAGTGTATCAACAGCCGAGTTCAGTGAGAATGGAAAGCCTGGGGGACGAGCTACACCTAGTCGCGCATCGAGGTAATAACATAGCGGACAGTTAAGGAACAAGTCAATCTTCGAACGACTGGCTTTGAAATACTCAGTACTCTTTGGATCAAAAATATTGCGTGTTCTGTGTGGGTTGTAGAAATCTGACATGCTTGGATTATAGCAAAAAATATCTGTATGTGCCCAATAAAAAACCGCGTCGCCATTACTTGTGATGTAACAACAACGCGGGGTGAAATGAGACACGATTCATAACAATGACCTCTGAACGACCTTAAGTTTTTCCAACTTCTCGGGGGTGTATTCAACAGAGACCGTCGAGTGAGCTTGCAACTTAATTTTGACCAGTTTTTTCTGCACACGACGGTTGAGCACTTGCTGAACCGTCAAATGCTCGTTGCTCACAGCAACCTCAATCCGGCGTAACTTGTGCTGGTCTGCAGGTTTCTCAAAGGCATTAAATTTCACGTTGCCCTGAGTTCGGTTTTTGATGAGAGTGATAAGGTTTCTTTCGGTCACCTCGACCACATTTGCGAATCCACCACCGATGATTGGATACTTCGCAGTAAACAATTCACCAGCATCAATCAGTCCAGCAATGCGTTCGTTATTATCCGAATCGCCGTCTGGCTCTACGAACAATCGATTTTTTAACATATTATTTTCTCCTTCTAACTATAGACTACAATAATATGCGTATTTAGTCAAATAAAAATTTACTTTATATCAGTCACAATAACTTTGATCATCTTCACATCCTGAGTTGGTCTGTCACTTGAATTGACTGGAACAGCAGCGATGGCATCAACTACATCCATACCAGAAATAACTTTACCGAAAATAGAATAATTATGTGGAAGTGGATTATCAGCCTGCATGATGAAAAACTGACTACCGTTTGTATTTGGACCAGAGTTTGCCATAGCGACTACACCCTTAACATAACCAGCCTTGTATGATGCTGTAGCAGGATTGAGTTCATCAGCAAATTTATATCCAGGACCACCCATTCCAGTACCAGTTGGATCACCGCCTTGTATCATGAACCCTTCGATTACACGGTGAAAGATAAGTCCATTATAAAAACCTTTGTTAGCTAGAGAAATAAAATTTGCAACAGTCTTTGGTGCATCATTGTCATAAGTTTCAAAAACTATAGTTCCCTTCGAAGTCTCAATTGTGATGTTATGCATAGAAGTTTGATTATTAGTCGATGTGGCTACGGTCGAAGTCGAGATAATAGATATTTTTGGAGCCTGTAAATCTTCAACACTTTTTGGATATCCTGATCGATGATCCAAAGCGAGCCATGCCATAGCTATAATAACGATTACAACGATCGAAATAATGATATTTTTATTCATAGTTTAGAGATTATACAGTTCTTTGGCTTTGGAGACAACCAATTTCTTCGCTACATCAAGGGTAACACCCATTATCCTGGTACCAGCCGCAGCCTTATGTCCGCCACCACCTAGTGCTAAAGCTAATTTTGAAACATCAAATTTTTCAACATCACGACTGCGCATACTGACTTTAATATGGCCAGGTTCGCGTTCAATAATAGTCATACCTATATTCCAGCCTATCACTGATTTAAGCATGTTAGGTATATCAGTATGTGTAAAACTAACATCTATGCCTTTTGCAACTAGCTGCTGACTAGAAACAGAAGCTATAGCGATATTATCTCCCAAGAAAGTTTCCACTGAACTCAATGCCAATGCCTCATAATATATAGCTTCTTTATGGAGGCTATTTTCCATCTTGAAAATTGCCTGAACAAAATCTGGGGAATTTTTTACAAGAACAGCCGCCACCTCGAAGATACGGTAGTCTGCAGGACTATATTTCAATCCGCCACTATCTGTATACAAACCAATAAATAAATTGAGTGAGATATCATGGGTTAATTCTATCTTCCACAACACAAATAATTGATACAAAACAAACGCTGTAGCAGAACAAATATCGACAAGATTTAAATCTCCATACATTTTATTGGACGCATGATGATCTATAACTATCGTACGAAGTGGCATAGGAAAAACCGGTGGGGCTTTATAAGAAATCATTTCCGGGGAACCACTATCGAGTATGATAAATAAATCAAACTCACTGAGATTAATTTCAGATATATTCTTCATTACAATTGTGTCTGCTCCGGGAAAATGCATGAACTCCTCAGGAATCTTATCTGAATCCCCTTTGATGACAATAGCTTTTTTGCCAAGCTGTTCTAGAGCCAATCTCATTGCTAATGCTGAACAGACTGAATCCGGATCAGGTGAAGGATGACAATGCAGTAAAATATTTTTAGCTTTTTGAATTTCAGCCAGTATAAGTGGTGCTTTTTCTCGGATGATTGGAGATATATCGTTTGGGTTCATAGTACAGCAATATTACTTCTTTTCTTCTTCTGCCGCTAGTTCTAGACAAACTGAGTTTAAACAATAGCGTTTACCTGTAGAAGTAGGACCGTCATCAAAGACATGACCTAGGTGTGAACCACATTTGACACAAACGACTTCTGTACGCTTCATTCCATAAGATTCATCTATTATTAATTTTGTTGCACCTGGCAGAGCCTGATCAAAACTTGGCCAACCTGTCCCAGACTCAAATTTTGCATCTGATGGAAAAAGTGGATTAAGACAGACTTTACATTTATATGTTCCTGCGCGCTTTTCATTCAATAGTACACCACTAAAAGGAGCTTCCGTTCCCTTTTCGCGAAGGACACGGTATTCCTCCGATGTTAATTTCTTTTTGATTTCATTTTCATCAATATCTATATTCATAGGTACATTATATCACTTCAATAGCTCACTAAATCTTTTCTGCATCTTCTCCAATTTTGGAGCAATGACTAACTCACAATATGGTTGTCCTTCATGATTCTTGTAATATTCATGGTGATAATCTTTAGCCTCTTTGAATTCACTGAGCTTTGTCACTTCTGTAACTACTGCTCTATCGTAAGCTTTAGCAGAATCTAATTCCTTTAACGTCTTTTCAGCCAAATCCTTTTGCTCATCATCAATATAGAAAATCGCAGAACGATATTCAGTACCAATATCATTTCCTTGTCTATTTAGTGTTGTCGGATCATGAGTATTAAAAAATACTGTCAATAAATCATTGTACGAAATAACCGCTGGATCATATTCAATTTTGATGCACTCAGCACCATTGCTATAACCAGGCTTAACTGAGCCAACACCTCGGAGCATTGCGAAAACCGCTTCTGTACACCAGAAACAACCATTGGCGAAAACAGCAATTCTCATAAATTTATTATACCAGATAACAAAAATGCACTACCGATATTAGTGCACAATTTGTTTAATTTAAAATTTGACACTTGACCCTTCCCCCGCCTTACCTTTTGCCCTTCTTTGCTCTTGCAGCTCTTTTTGGAGCTTGACGAGCACGCTTGATGGCGAGACGTTTCGTAGTCTTACGACTGCGTGTAGCACGCTTTTTTCCAACTCCTGTGATTCTTTTTGCCATGGAGATAAAAATAAATTAGTAAACCGCTGATATGTATACATAATACAACATAAACCAACAAAATAAAAGTAATTACGAGTTTTTAAACTTATAGAGTATGATAAGTAAATATGCTTACTGATGAAGAACTCCTAAAAAAAGTGAAAGATGGTGACGATTCCGCATTCAAAGATTTAACAAATCGTTATATCAAACACATTTTCAATTTTGTTATGCAATATGTACGCATTCGTGAAGATGCTGAGGATGTTGTACAAGACACATTCTTTAAAACATGGAAACATCTTCATCGATTCAAAGATGGCATGAAATTCAAACCATGGCTTTTTACCATTGCTAGAAATACCTCTCTAGATTTTATAAAGAAAAAGAAAGCTATATCTTTTTCTGATATGAATACTGACAATGATGGTGATGAGATTAATTTTTCTGATACCATTGTCGACACAGAACCTTTGCCGTCTGAGATTTTTGCTGACAAAGAGTTAGCTCTGGAATTAAAACGTGCCATGAGTAGCTTGCACCCTGATCATAAAACCGTCCTCATACTTCATTACCATCAAGAAATGACTTTTGAAGAAATATCTGAAATCATGAAAAAACCTATGAATACCGTCAAAAGTTGGCATCACCGTTCCCTAGAAAAGGTCAAAACCAAATTAATGCACCGAAAAAGCCAATAAACTCGTATAAATACCATGGAATTATCTGAGATAAATTTTACACAACTCGAAGACAAAATTATGATCCGTATAAGCCGTGCTCGTCTTGTTCGTACACATGTTCGCGGAGCCGTGCATGGTGGTATTTTTTTAGCCTCAATTATAGGATTTGTTTTTGTAGTTAGATATGGTTCATCCCAGGCATATAATTCTGGTTTTTATGAATATGCTTCTCTTTTTATATCTGATACCTCATATGCATTCAGTCACCTAAAGAGCATGTTTTTGTCTCTAGCAGAATCGATACCATTACTAGACATTTCCTTTGCCATGACTATCGCGCTCATATGCATAAACTCATTTAAAAAATCACTTTCTTCTTTGTTTAAATTAAATAATATAAATAAAAATTCAAAATACTCACATGCATAAAATACTCAAAGAAATTAACGATGCAATTAAAGCATCGTCAGTAGCCATTCGCACACTAGTAGGCATCCTCATTGTAATCATTATTTTTTGGGCTGGTATAGCAGTCGGATATCACAAAGCACAATTTTCAAACAACTGGCATTCACACTATGCTGAACAATTTACCAGTAAACAATCCCCTTTCTCAATACCAAATGATAGTGATGCTGACAACATGCCAAATCCTCACGGAGCATTTGGTCAAATCATATCTGCCAACTTACCTTTAATTATAATCAAAGGACCTATAGAGGCTGAAAAAACTATAGTGGTCACAAACACTACTGTCGTACGAGATGTTCATGATCAAGTTGCCAGTACGAGTCTCGTGGCTGGCCAAGGAGTAGTGGTAATTGGTTATCCAGATGAACAAGGTCGTGTTGTAGCGTCATTTATTAGAATCCTACCAAAATAATCATGTCAATCAAGAAATTTATTTCTACTTACAAAGTGTGGACTGGTGTCATAATTGTCGCCATAATTTTTGGTGGTTATGAAATATACAGTCTAACTCACAATTCTGTAGGTACACCACAATACACCGTAGCTCGTGCTCGAATAGGAAGCATCATTCAAACCGTAACTGGTACTGGACAAGTTTCTGCATCAAATCAACTAGATCTTACGAGTCAGGTTTCTGGAATGATTAAATCTATAGATGTTAAAGTCGGTCAACAAGTTAATTCTGGCGACCTCATAGCAACTATTGATGCAACAAATGCTCTAAATAGTTTAAACAATGCAAAACTTTCTCTTGCCAAATTAACTGAATCAGCAAAACCAGGAGACATTTCAAATGCTCAAAATAGTGTTGTTCAATCATATGATTCCGCTTTCAATTCAGTTTCTTCAGCATTTACAGATTTACCGAATGTTATTTCAGGAATGAAGGACTTACTTTATGGACAAACAGGATTCTTGAGTGACCAGCGTTCTACATATTTGTCATCTACTGCTCGCACAGACCGCGATCAAGCTGGCCTTAGTTATGATCAAGTGGTGGCGCAATACAATACAGTTATAAATGAATACAGAAACACAACCAGAACCAGCGCCACAAGCAGTATAAACACTCTTGTTTACGACTCATATAACATGGTGAAGAACATGGCTGATGCTTTAAAAAATACACAAAATACCCTAACCTTCATCTCCACAACTCAACCTGATTACAATGTAAAAGACGCAACGGCTGCAGAAGCAAATGTTAATTCATGGTCAAGTCAAATCAATTCAGACCTTGCATCGATCGTTTCTTCACAAAATAGTATTCAGAGCACATCAAACACGCTCAACAATCTCATTATTGGTACTGACCCACTCGATGTTCAATCTGCTCAATTATCCTTACAACAAGCCGAACAAACTTACTCTAATTATTTTATCCGGGCACCATTTGATGGCATAATTGGTCGTATTCCTGTAAATGTATACGGCCAAGCAAGTGGTTCAACTGTGATAGCAACAATTATCGGTAATCAGAAAATTGCAACACTTTCTCTGAATGAGGTCGATGCTGCAACTGTTAAGACTGGCGATCCTGTAACTCTAACTTTTGATGCTATAAACAATTTCACGGCTACAGGAACTGTTTCTGAAGTTGACTTGGTCGGTACTGTTAGTTCTGGTGTTGTAACATATGCAGTGAAAGTCACTATAAGCACAAATGATGCGCAGATAAATCCAGGCATGAGCGTAAACGCCATCATCACGACACAAGAAATAGATAATGTTCTAGTTGTTCCTTCAGCTGCAGTAAAAACTCAAGGTAAACAAAGCTACGTTCAGGTGATCGATCCAACTATTGTCACCCAATATATTTCAACTTTGGCATCCGCTAATGGAGCAATCACAGGCTCATCAACCAGACAAGCTTCGACTACACGCCAACTCGGTGGTAATCAATTTGCTTCATCAACGTATCGTGGCCAAGGACGCATAGCTAATCTAACTATCAGCTCTGATGTCATTCCTACGAGTCATACAGTAACTATCGGATCAACTGACAGCACAAACACTGAGATCCAAAGCGGTCTAACTGCCGGAGAATGGGTTGTTACAAAGACCACAACTGCTTCAGCTACTACCGCAAAAACGACGACGGCTCCAAGCCTTTTGAGTAGCATTGGCGCTGGCGGACGAGGCGGAGGCGGTGGCATACGTCCAGGCAACTAAACGTTTATGATTGAAATAAAAAACATTACCAAAACCTATGTGAACGGAGACAATGAAACACACGCTCTTCGTGGTGCTTCATTCACGATTAACGATGGCGAATTCGTCGCTATCATGGGACCTTCTGGATCAGGCA
>CAIUUK010000044.1 GCA_903902315.1 uncultured bacterium
GAGCATATTTATGTTTCCTTTCGAGGAAAATAGTAGCACACTCGTTGACAATTATCAACGGTATGTTGTAAAATATCAGATCTCTTAATTTAATGTTGCCAAAAAATCTTTCATAGCCTTACCAGATATATATACATCTAGACCTTCAAAATATGCATGGATCTTTTCGGGCTTACCATTTTCATAATATATCTTTACTTCTGATGGCCACAATGTTCCTGCCACGACTTCTGCATTACGTTTGGTGCCGCCTGAAAATTCAATTTCACCAGAACCGTCATACTTTGACGGCTTTTCTGGAGACCAAAACCCATTTTCACCTACGAAACGAGCAACATTTGGTGCGTAACTACCTGTGACTTCCCTCCAACCATCTGGTTGTTGATTAATTTGAGGTATTTTTTCCATATAATTATTTTATCACAAACTATCTAAATCCTAAACTCCATCACATCGCCATCTTTCACGACATATTCCTTCCCTTCGGTCCTCAAAAGGCCCTTCTCCCTAGCAACACCAAAAGATCCAGCTTCGATGAGTTTGTCCCATTCGATAACTTCAGCGCGGATGAATTTATCTTTGAAATCAGTATGGATAGCGGTACCGGCGAGAGGTGCAGTCCAACCACGTGAGATAGTCCATGCACGAGTTTCCTTTTCACCAGTCGTAAAATAGGTGATTAAATCGAGAAGCTCATATCCTTTTTTAATTAAATCATCGATACCATTATCGAGACCACCGAGCCCTGAACGCATCTCGACTTTCTCGGCGTCGGTCATGTCTTTGAGATCATGTTCAGTGCCAGCGTCGACGATGACATAACCTGCTCCAGTTTCCTGGAAGAAATTCGTCAAAGCGGTCCAGCGAGGATCTGGCGCGCCACTTGCGTCTTTTATTTCATTGAGATTTTTGCCGCCCGTTTTCTTATTCAAAACATACATGAACTTTTTGACCGTGAGGAGATGCATACCTTTGAGGAGTGGTGCTTCAAATTCATCGGCTTTGACGGTGCCAGCTAACTTACCAGCCTCGAGAGCGGCCTGAACCTTGGTGAGAATAGCTGATTCGATGATGGCCTCCTTTTTTCCTGACTTAACTTCCCTGTTGAGATTAGCGAGACGTTTAGAAACTGTCTGCATGTCGGCGAGGATGAGCTCGAGATTGATGACTTCGATATCTTTGATTGGATTGATCTTGCCGTCGACATGGATGATATTGTCGTCTTCAAAGATGCGAACGACCTCGGCTATAGCATCAGTCTCGCGAATGTTGGTGAGGAATTGGTTACCGAGACCTTCTCCAGCTGATGCGCCTTTAACGAGACCTGCAATGTCCACGAATTCGACAATGGCCGGAACAGTTTTCTGCGTCTTCGAAAATTCCGCGAGCTTATAAAGGCGTTCATCAGGAACCGCAACGACCCCCACTGAAGGATCAATCGTGGCAAATGGATAGTTCGCCACAAGCACACTCTTTTTTGTCAGAGCGTTGAAGAGCGTGGATTTTCCCACGTTTGGTAAGCCGACGATGCCGATGGATAGTGACATAGAATAGAAATATAGCTTATTTGCTGGACTTTTGAAAGAGGTTGAATAACTCCTTGAATTATATGATCCTATTTGATATAGTAACCCTACCTACCCGTGGATACGGGTTATCGATTCGCAAGACCTGGCTTAAACGCCAGGTTTTTGCTTTACCACCTGAGCTATATGCTTCTTGATATTCTGGGCATTTATTACTTTATCCGACACTTCCCTTAATTCTTTGGTGATATAACCACATTTAAAATTGAAACATAATATGTTGCGTCTTTATAAATATCCATTATTTTCTGCAGTGAGACATTTATTTGACCGAGAGTGGACTCTTCGCCAAAAGGCTCAGGACCATCGCTTTCAGCGTCTACGGCAATGAGCTCAAATTTCGCATCAGGAAATACTGCAGAAGCAGCTTCGTGCACAACATTATTTTTTAATTTACTGATCGATGCGACGATTATCTTATCAATTTTATTTTAAATTACAGATTATTTCTTCAACGACCTGGTTAACCTTTTTATTTGTTGTATTAACAACCAAAGACGCAAATCTATTGTAAATGGGCAGTCTCTCATTATATATGCTTTGGATTCCACGTTCTTTTAATCCAGCAACTGCTTTTGGTGTAACTTCTAATCGTTTGCCTATTATTTCTAATGGCGTATTCAAAAAAATAACGTGTGAATTATTTAATATCCAATCCATAGCGTCTTTTTGGAAAATAATAC
>CAIUUK010000045.1 GCA_903902315.1 uncultured bacterium
GGCGAACTCCGCAAACATGGCACATGAAAAAGTTTCGGCCAGCCTTACCATCTGGTCCGACAGATTTGGAAGCATGTAAAACAACTGGTGCTGAACATTGAGTGCAAGTAACTATGGTCTCACAATCATTGCACACGGTCATTGTCGCAAGTCCTTTGCGTACAGCATATATAAAGAGGTGGCTGTTTTCTTCACGGTTTTGTTCGATTAAACGATTCAGTTCTGGAGAGAGTACGCGGAATTTATTTTTTACTGCATTGCCATCTTCGTTGACGATGACGACGTCCTTCTTTGGAACCATGTCGATGAGAGTGTCGGTGGCGGTTGAAATCGAACGCCATTTGAAAGGTGAGCCTTGAGAAATTTCGTGGCGGTCGAGTCGATTCAAAGTTTCAGTACGCAGCAAACTATCGGCGAGATATATAGTACGATCAGGTTGACGCATGTTTATGAGTTCAAAAGTTTTGCGCAAATCTATATATGGTGCCTTTGGCGATATCCAACCTCGGCCATTTTCTCTTTCAATGATGACTGATGAAATATCCGCGCGTGGAAGCAAAGGAAATATACCAGCGGTAATGATGGCGACAGCGTGCTCTGTTTTGCCGATGGTCTGCCATGTTTCGACTATGTCTTTTTTGGCGAGCTTATTGTGGAGAATGAAAATGTAACCCTCTATGCCTTTTTCTAGAAGTTTAAAAATGTTTTTGGCATCTTCTATGGTCGGCGCATGAAAGACTATCGATTTCTTGCGAGCAAATTCCTGGCGAATCAAACTGCGCCATGTGCTTATGCGATCTTGATCATCGCCTTGAACCGCGTAAATTTCGTTGGGGATGGAAAGGGAGTTAGGAGTTAGTAGTTTGGAGTTAGTAGCTGTCACAGTTGGCGTAAGTCCATTCGGTGGAATTATCTTATGCGCGTTCTCAAGTAGGATATCAGGAATGACTGCATCAATGATACTGCCGGTATTGGTGGCATAGTGGAGAGCCAGTGTGCGACATGATTCGATGAATGAAGGAGGGAAGAAAGCAACGGCCTTTACCGCGCCCAGTTTACGGATCTCGAAGGGTGCGCTTTTCACATCGGCTTTCACATCGGCTACTGGTCGCGAGTCCGAGACAATGGCGCTAATCGTCTTTGAGCGGAGCGGGACATCTACAATCGCCCCAACCGGCACTTCCGAGGACGTGAAATACGACAGCGTCGCAGCCACTTTCTGTCTCGTGAGCGGAATGACTGTGATCAAGTTCATGAGTTGAATATAGTCTATTTAAAGCCATTTGTGAAATCATCTTTCAGCATGTAAAATATCTCGATGCAAAAAGATTTTGATAAGTGGAATGAATATAAAAAGGTCATAGAAAATGATCGACGCATTATCGATGTTCATGAACGCGAGATTTGGTGGTGCAAAATTGGTGTAAATATTGGATCAGAACAAGACTCATATTCTGGTGACTTCAGCAGGCCTATTCTGATAGTTAAGAAATTCACGCGGACAATATTTTGGGCAATTCCGTTTACTAGACAGGTTCGTAATGAACAGTTTAGATTTCACTATACATTGAGGGACGTAAAAACAGACGGGTTGTTGCCACATTTAAGATCCTTAGATAGTCGTCGTCTCGGTAAGAAAATTGGAATAATGTCTACTGTTGATTTTAATGCACTTATTGGTTCTATATGCAGACTTCTCATAAACGTAACAGATCCCGCAATTGCGGGATCCTTGGAGGCCGAAGCCAATGTCGTGAAGATAAGAACCTCTTCACGTATTTATAGTATAGAAAACCAACGAATTTTGTCAAACTTTTTTGGCGATAGATATTTGTATAGATTAACGATTTCAACTAGAATGTAGGCACGCATAAAAATATGAATCCAAAACAATCATTCAACATCACTGGCCTCGCCGGAGAAAAGACGCTTTCAGGTAGCGTTTCTATTCAAGGTGCAAAGAACTCGGCTCTCAAAGCCATGGCCGCATCTATTCTTTTTGATGGTCCTGTTACTCTAGAAAATATTCCTGAAACAGCAGATACGCAGACGATGACAGAAGTGCTCACAAAACTCGGTGCAAAGGTAAACAAGATTCCAGTTGAAAGTGAAAAGTCACCCGAGGCAGTTGAGAATGTTCTAACTATTGATGCCACAAGTATTACCTCAACTGATATCGACCCGACTCTAGCCGGTAGTATGCGTGCATCAGTTGTTCTCACCGGTCCGCTACTTGCTCGTTTCGGCAAAGTCTCATTCCCAACTCCAGGTGGTTGTGTTATCGGTGCTCGTCCCATCGATCTTTTCATCGATGGTTATAGAAAGATGGGTGCACATATAGATGAAGATAAAAATTCATATTACATTACCGCGCCGAACAGACTTCGCGAGACTGAAATATTTTTCAATAAACAAACCGTTGGCGGTACAGAGACACTTATGATGGCTGCAGTTCTCAGTAAAGGAATAACTGTTCTCAAAAACTGTGCTATGGAGCCAGAGATTGTAAATGTGGCTGAATGGCTCAATGCGTGTGGTGCTGATATTCGTGGTGTAGGTACGCCGACCATGGAGATTACTGGTACGAATGGCAAACTTCTCTCAGCAAAGAAGCATCCTTTTGTTACGATTCCTGACCGAGTTGAAACTGGCAGTTTCCTCCTGCTTGGCGCTCTGTGCGCACGCGACCTCATGATTACCGACTGTGAGCCGAAGCATGTCGAGTCGCTTATAAATATGCTCAAAGATTCCGGTGTGCCAGTCGTCGTCGAACCCAATGTCATCAAAATTGTTAATAACGTTGCGCCAACTTCACTCCTTGCACCAGTGGCCGACATCCGTACACATGAGTATCCAGGTTTTCCAACTGACCTACAGTCACCACTCGTCGCATATCTCACTCAGGTCAATGGTGAGAGTAAAGTGTTCGAGACGATCTACGAAGGCCGATATAAATATGTCGAAGATTTAAATAAAATTGGCGCTAACATCACCTTCCTCAATCCTCGTGAAATAATTGTTCATGGTCCAACACCTTTCAAATCTGCTTCAGAAACCGACCCTGCACAAAAGACCACTCTAGAGGCTCGTGATATACGCGCTGGCTTTGCTGTCGTTATGTCGGCACTTGCAGGCAAAGGAAATTTTACTATCACAAATGTGCATCTCATCGACCGCGGTTATGAGAAGTTAGAACAGAGGTTGCAAGCATTGGGAGCGAAAGTAAATAGAGTTAGTAATTAAATTACATCATATGTTGGATAATATAATGGCATGGTCAAGCCTTATTGATAGAGAAAATCTGAGCAAAGAAGTTGAATTACAAAATCCATTTTCTGGAAGTGTATTTTATGGGGGGGTTACAAAGACCGCTTATATATTGATAGCACCGTGGCACGCCGGTTCATACTTATTCGCACCAATTAAAAGAAAATTAAGGAAGCTTGGATTAGGATATGTTCAGTATAATTTGATTTCAGATATTTTATCTGCAGATATAGAGGCTACAAGGGCATATTTTGAAATAGTAAGTCAGAATGTTCGAAAAGATTTAGAAAAAATTAGCAAAGAAAAAGGAATTGAGAAATTCGTAATAGTTGGACTCAGTTTAAGTTGTGTTTTTTCCATGATGATTTCAAATAATAATAAACTCATCTCTGACATCATTTTAGTTGCACCAGGTAGCTCATTGGCAGAATCACTTTGGAGTGGACTTCGTACAATTAGGATAAAAAGAGTAATGAAAAAAATAATATAACCCTGCGCCTATTAAAAAAGTACTGGCTTGAATTGGCGCCTGAGCATTATATAGAAGGTGTTAAAGATAAAAATATCAAAATTATTCTTTCTAGGAGTGATCGTATTATTCCTTATAAATTTGGAAAAAAATTAGCCATTGAAATAAAACAAAATATTGCCAATACAGAAATTGTTGAAAATACCTTTTTAGGTCATTATGGAACAATAGTTTCATTTTGCCTCAATCCAAGGATTTAGTATTTCTACATATTGCTAACATCTATAAGTGTGGTAGATTTCATCTATGTCTATGTTTTCTCCAAAGCTCGGTATCGACCTCGGCACAGCCAATACGCTTGTTTTTGTGCCTGGAAAGGGAATCGTCCTCAATGAACCGACTGTCGTAGCTATTTCTGAAGTTGATAAAAAAGTCCTAGCAGTTGGTGTTGAAGCAAAAGAAATGGTTGGACGCACGCCAGATTCTATCGTCGCGTACCGTCCAATGAAGGACGGCGTCATCGCTGACTATCGCGTGACTGAAGCGATGCTTCGATATTTTATCGACAAAGCTCTCGGTCGTTTCAATCTTTTTAAACCTGATGTCATGATTTCAGTTCCAGCTGGAGTAAGTTCAACCGAACGCCGTGCTGTTATCGAAGCTGCTGTTCGTGCTGGAGCCAAGAATGCGTATGTGGTTAAAGAGCCTATCCTAGCAGCGATCGGTGCTGGCATTCCTATTCATGAAGCTCGTGGTCATATGGTTGTCGACATCGGTGGTGGCACAACTGACGTGGCCGTCATCTCACTCGGAGGTATCGTTTCTTCTACTTCAGTTAAATGTGCTGGTAATAAAATAGATGGAGCCATCACGGACTACGTGAAGAAAACTTTCAATCTCGCTATCGGTGATCATATGGCAGAAAATATAAAAATGAATATTGGCTCGGCTATCCCTCTCGACCAGGAACTTTCAATGCAAGTCAAAGGTCGCGACTTCATCACTGGTCTTCCTCGTTCTGCCGAAATCAAAACCAATGAAATAGTCAAAGCCATCACTGCCGAACTCCGCGATATGATCAAGGCTATCAAAGATGTCCTCCAAGAGACTCCGCCTGAGCTCGCCTCCGACATCATCGACCAAGGCATCATGCTTACGGGTGGTTCTTCTTTGCTTCGCAATCTTCCAGAGCTTGTCTTCCGTCGCACCGGCGTCAAAGCCCAGCTCGCTGAAGATCCTCTCCTTTGTGTCGTGAAGGGAACAGGTATCGCTCTCGAACATTTGGATACTTATAAAAAGGCGATAGTGGCAAAGAGGTAGAGAACAGTAATTGGTAAACGGTAAACAGAAAAAGCCCTGAAATAAGGGCTTTTTGATGGGTGATTTTGTCATATTCGTATGTACTTGACAAATATAGGGTGGGGTGCTATGATACTAGACAGCACGGTCCGTTGGGTATGGAAGCGAGTGGCATGTTGCACTTGCTGTACAGTCGCCCCGCGCGCCGGTGCTGTTTGAAAAATGCGGAAGAGTTCCGTCCGGTGGCGTCATAAAGTCGACGATTCGATCCTTGCCACCGCACGGGCTCAACAGCTCCGCCACAGAGAACAAAATAACTGATTTACGTTGTTGCTAACCAAAAGTGACTTAAGCAACAAGTAGTTTTTTACATCGCAAGATGTTTTTTTGAGAATCCTCACTCACACATCCGTTCCAGCGTTTTGGTCAGTTGATCATTTGCTATGGTCATTCTGACACGGATGTCGGCGCCCGCTATGGCTCGCAACCATTGCGCCGAATTTTAGAGGAGACTTTTACACGGTCTTGCGACCAAGGTGTAAATCGTCAGCATTGCCTCGTTACTTGCGGCACCAGTCCGCTCATGTTTGGCAAGTGCAGTCACTGTTCATGTGCGCGTCGACCTCGGTGGTTGGCGCGCACTTTCTGTTTACCTTTTGATATATCCGAAATTCGACGCTACATGCTAAAATAGCCTCATGAATCCTTCCGCTTTCTTCCACCACGCAAATCTATTGATCGGCAACGCAGAGACGCGGGATCAGCTTATTTCAACGCTTGAAAAAAAATACAAAATAACTGCTCAAGGAAATCCTGATTTTTTTATACGAAACTATGAGACGTTTACGATTGACGATGCACGTGAGATCAAGGTGCTTCATAGTACTCGACCTGTTGGTGGAGGAGGTGGGAAAAACGACGCGGGTAAGAAGATTTTTGTGTTGACAATGAATGGAGCAACTGTTGAAGCCCAGAATGCCATGCTCAAACTCCTCGAAGAGCCTGCTGAATACGTTCATTTCTTTTTAATAGTTCCCTCGGCGCATTTGCTTTTGCCGACAGTGAAATCGCGTATGTCGGAAATGGATGGTTTGTCTAATAATGCGAAATTAACCAAAAATTCATCAAAATTATCGAGCCCTGAATTTATTGAACTGGCAGAAGTTTTTATAAAGGCCACTCAAACCAAACGACTAGATATGGTGAAAAAACTAGTCGACGAGATTTCAAAGGAAAAGAAAACTAAGCAAGATGTTATTGATTTTATGAATGCAGTTCAAGAAGTAGTTTACAAGGAAAAAGGCGTGAAGAATGGCAAATCAGCGCTTGAAGCAATCGAAGTCGCACGTAATTATCTGAACGACCGTGCGCCATCAGTGAAGATGCTCTTGGAATACGTGGCGCTTAATGTATAATAGCAATATTAACCACATAATTTACACACATGGCCTACGACTTTAATCCTTTCAAAAAACAGATCGCTTCGACCGAAGAATGGCTCAAAAAAGAGTTCCAGCAGATTCGTACGGGTCAAGCTTCTCCATCCATACTTGATGCAGTTAAAGTCGAGGTCTATGGCGCACCTATGTCTCTCAAGGAAGTCGCTAGTGTGATGATTGAAGGCGCACGCACTCTTCGTGTTTCGCCATGGGATAAGGGTCAGGTTAAAGATATCGAGAAGGGTATCAATCTCGCGAACCTTGGCCTTTCTGTCATCGCCGATGATCAGGGTCTCCGTGTGAATTTTCCTGAACTTACTTCTGATCGTCGTGCGGAGATCGTAAAGATGGCCAAAGAAAAGCTCGAAGAAGCCAAAAGTCAGCTCCGCCGTCATCGCGATGTGGTGGTCAAAGATTTTGATGCAAAAGAAAAGGCTGGTGCCATGGGCAAAGACGATGCATTCCGTGGCAAGAAAGACGCGCAGAAACTCGTCGATGATTGTAATAAAAAACTCGAAGGAGAATTTGCAAAGAAAGAGAAGGAGTTAATTGGGTAAATAGTAACAGTAATTTTTAAACCGTAAACAGAATGCTCACCGTTATTATTTTCTTAATCGTTCTCGCGGTTCTTATATTTGTTCATGAATTAGGGCATTTTCTATTTGCAAAAATGTTCGGCATCCGCGTGGACGCTTTCAAGATCGGTTTTGGTCCAAAGATTTTCTCGTGGACGCCAAACAAAAAAGACGGCACGAAAGGCGAGACTGAATATGGTTTGAATCTCATTCCATTTGGCGGGTATGTGAAGATCTTTGGGGAGAATCCAGATGATACTTCGACTCATGGGCCAGAAGCAAAAAAAAGAAGCATGGTCCACAAACCACGTTGGCAACAAGCGATTGTTCTTGTAGGTGGCGTTTTATTTAATTTTTTGTTTGCAACTATTATTTACATTGGATTATTGAGTCATGGAATGGTAACTGCTCCAGACAATTTTCCAGGATACTCACAATATCTGAGTAATCCTCGTATTATGATCACTGGTCTTACTGATGGTTTGCCAGCTCAAAAAGCTGGACTGAAAGATGGTGATGTTATTGTTAGTGTATACAAATCTGCATCAAGTGAATCGGCAACGTCCACTATTCAGGGCATACAACAGGTTATCAATGCTAATAATGGCAGCGAAGTAGTTGTTAACTATATTCGTGGAGGTCACGCAAATTTGGTTCATGTTTTGCCAACTCTAGGTATCGCTGTATCTACAACGACATTAGATAATATGGCTCAGAAATATTTTATTGGAATTCAAATGGCTGATGCAGTGGATATAAAATTACCATTTTTTACGGCAGTTTATGAAGGGGGTGTATTTTCAACTGAAATTTTAAAGATAACAGCAGTTGGTCTTTATGATTTTATTGGTCAAGCTTTCCATGGTAAAGCTGATCTAAGTCAAGTTACTGGACCTGTAGGCATTGCTAAAGATGTTGGTGATGCATTTAGTGTCGGTATAGGAAGCCTATTATCACTTACTGCATTGATATCAATTAATCTTGCCATTATTAATCTTCTTCCATTTCCTGCATTAGATGGCGGACGAGTATTCTTTCTAGCAATCGAGGCTGTTATACGTCGTCGTCTGCCTGCCAATATAACTAATTGGGTTAATGTGGTTGGTTTCGGTTTGCTTATGTTGCTAATGGTTGTAATAACCTATCGAGAAGTTGCAACCGAAATCATGAAGCATTTTGCAAAATAAAGCTGGCTTTGAAGGTCGTTGATTTGTTACAATGAAGGTATGGGAATGGAAGGATTACAACAAATAAATCAGGTAGATACGAGCGAGCATTTAAGATACCTTGAACCATCAAAAGAGGAAATTTTTAGTGCTCGCTGTCGGATTCAGTTGATGTTGATGGCTCGTTTGTTTAAGCTCGAGATCAATGATGACCCGGATCCAGAAAAAAATGCTCTTATTGATGAAGAATGGATGAGAGATTATTCAAAAGAGTATGAAGATATATTGAAAGAGAAGCCGGATTTGTTGTTTAAATACATACATGGCAATCCAGACGATGTTGTTGGAGAATTATTTAAACTTTTGAAAGAAAAGCATGAAGCACATGTATAATTTACGGTATACATATAGCTATAAAATTAAATGAGAATTTGAGGCGCGTAGGAAACGCAGGATATTGTTAATGAGACTGAGTTGCATTTGATGTACCAAAATTAGCCGTTTAACAGGGTTAAATGATACTGAGTCTTGATTAGAAAAAACACGTAGAAATACTCTCTTGATAATTTAATATTTATATCAAATTACCTCGTCGTGCAATTATCTCCATTATTCGCTATTATTACTACAACTTACCAATCCAAATGAAACAATCACACCTATTCACCAAGACACGTCGCGAAGCTCCAAAAGACGAAGTGGCCAAGAATGCTCAACTACTCATCCGCGCTGGATTCATTAACAAAGAGATGGCGGGAGTTTATTCATATTTACCGCTTGGTTTGCGCGTGTTGAATAAGATTGTTGGAATCATTCGCGAAGAGATGAATGCAATCGGCGGACAGGAAGTCTCACTTACAGCTTTGCAGGACAAGAAAAATTGGGAAATTTCTGGACGATGGAATGATGCAGTAGTCGATAATTGGTTTAAGACCACGCTCAAAAATGGCACTGAACTTGGTCTCGGCTTTACGCACGAAGAAGCTTTGACGGCCCTCATGCGCGACCACATCCGTTCCTTCCGAGATTTACCGGTCGCTGCGTATCAGTTCCAAACGAAATTCCGCAACGAGGCACGCGCCAAGTCTGGTATCATGCGTGGTCGCGAATTCCTCATGAAGGATCTGTATTCATTTTGCCGCGATCAAAAAGAGCAGGATGCTTTTTATGAAAAGGCAAAACAAGCGTACGTGCGCATATTTGATCGACTTGGTATTGGTGCAGAAACTTACATTACATTTGCGAGTGGAGGTTCTTTTTCGAAATATTCACATGAATTCCAGACAGTTACAGAGGCAGGCGAAGATTTGATTTATGTTCATGAAGGAAAGAAGATTGCTGTCAATAAAGAGGTTTTGAATGATGAAGTTTTGGCTGATCTAGGTATTGATCGCGCTGAGCTCGTTGAAAAGAAAGCGGTCGAAGTTGGGAATATTTTTTCTCTCGGCACTAAATTTTCGGAACCTCTAGGTCTCGTGTACACAAATGAAGCAGGTAAACCGACGCCTGTCGTTATGGGTAGTTATGGCATCGGTCCCGGACGCGTTATGGGAACTATTGTTGAGGTCCATGCCGATGACAAAGGACTTGTTTGGCCAGAAGCAGTAGCACCTTTCGCTGTGCATTTGATCGCTTTGAATAAGAAGAGTGCTGATGGCGCAGAAGATGTCGTCAAAAAAGCGGCTGATGAATTATATGAAAAATTGACCAAGAAGGGTGTCGAAGTCCTCTATGATGATCGTGATGCAACTGCTGGTGAAAAGTTCGGCGACTCGGATTTGATTGGTATACCAGTTCGTTATACTTTGAGCATGAAAACTTTCGCCGAAGATTCTATTGAGAAAAAAGATCGTCTGACGGGGAAGGTGGAGATGGTTAAAATTGATACGCTTTAGTTAAGTAAAGTGTTCAGATAAAAGAAAAGAGGCCGGCTTGAAATAAGCAGGCCCCAGAGCGACTCTTCCTTTTAGCCATGATAGGCATGTTACGGCCATAACGGCCTTCCGTAGGAAAAACCGTACACAGTATTTGCCACCACAAATTCTGTCCATGTCGATCGTCATCAACACTAACCTCTTAAATAGGTCTGAAAGTATACTAGCACTTAATGTATAAATTGTCAATTACCCATATTTCTACTATGTGGTAGAGTTCACTCATGACGTCTTTCAAGGAGAAAAAAGACCAACTACTCAGCCGTTTTTCGAATGATATCGGCATTGACCTTGGCACAGCCAATACATTAGTTTATGTGCGCGGAAAAGGTATCGTGGTGAACGAACCATCCGTTGTCGCAGTCAATCAAAAGACCGGTCAAGTCGTCGCTGTCGGAGCCGCAGCAAAAGACATGCTTGGTCGCACGCCTACACACATTATCGCTGTTCGTCCGCTAGTCGACGGAGTGATTTCTGATTTTGAAGTGACAGAAGAAATGCTCTCATACCTAATGAAGCGCGCACACGAATATCTCCCAAAGAAATTCCTCGGACCTCGCGTGGTCATCGGCGTACCATCAGGTGTGACTAACGTCGAAGTTCGCGCAGTTCGTGACGCAGCAAAAAACGCCGGTGCTCGTGAAGTCTACATCGTCGAACAACCAATGGCCGGAGCTATCGGTATCCGTCTACCAGTCCATGATCCAGTCGGTTCAATGGTCATTGACATTGGCGGAGGTACAACTGATATCGCCGTCATTTCTCTTGGCGGTATCGTCCGTTCGAAAAACCTGAAAATTGCTGGTGATAAATTAAACAATGACATAATTTCTTATATCCGCAATGAATTCAAAATCCTCATCGGCGAATCAACAGCTGAACAAGTAAAAATCGCTGTTGGTATAGTTGTGCCAAGGGAATCAGTTGAAACAACCATTCGTGGACGCGACCTTATCACTGGCTTACCTCGCGAAGTGATCATTACTGACTCAGATATCCGTGAAGCCATGAGTCAATCGATTGATTCTATAGTTGAAGCAACTCGTGAAGCGCTCGAGACGACTCCTCCTGAAATTCTTTCGGACATCATGAAGCGTGGAATATACATGGTCGGTGGTGGTGCTCTCATCAAAGGCCTTGACGAACTTCTCCGTGAGACACTCAATATACCGGTTACTATTGCTGAGGATCCTTTGACAGCTATTGCGCGAGGAGCAGGGGTTATTTTGGAGGATTTAGATAAATATAAATCTGTCCTTTTGGACAGCGACGACGATGTATATTCGAACTAGTAAAAGACCAGGCGAAAAGAGGGCTCGAATGATTACAATTATCTCGGGTTTTATTGTTGTTTTTGTGGTTATATTACAATTATTTATTCCTCATTTAATTCCATCAATTTTTACAACTTCATAGCAAAAAAAATTTGCGGATGCTGGTTTCGATCCAGCGACCTATTGGTTATGAGCCAATCGCAATTCCTCTTTGCTAATCCGCAAAATACCCCAAGCGGGGATCGAACCCGCGGCTAAAGGCTACCA